>JAOUGQ010000452.1 GCA_029865515.1 Nitrospirota bacterium | reverse complement strand
ACCACAGGTTGGCGCCATCACGATTCTCACAAGCAGGAAACCCACAATACTGTTTTCCACTCCCATACCAACGCCCCGATATAAGGTCCTCAATTATTTGATATACTAAACGACTGTCAATTTTTTGTTGGTGAACTCCCATTACAATCACACCAGGAGGTAATCATGACCCGATCCGTTCAGAGTCCTATCCACTGTTTGAGCAGCCTCGGCACAACGCTCCGATGGCCCAGCACTCTATTGCTGATCTGTGCACTGAGTCTCTTCGGAGCGACAGCCTGGGCAGACGGGGACGATCATGGCTATGGGCATGATCCTCAAGCGCAACTCGAACATTTGACCAAAAAGCTGGATCTTACGAAAGAGCAGCAAGACAAGATCCTCCCAATCATTGAAGACAAACACCAGAAAATGGAAGCTCTGCACAGTCAAATGAAAGAGTTTCGCCAGCAAGCCATGGGAAAAATTGAAGCTGAACTGACGCCGGAACAACAAAAGAAGTGGAAGGAGATGCAAGAGAAGCGGCAGGAAAAAATGAAGGAATACAAAGAAAAACATGGCAAAGGTGAGACAAAAGGCAAGCATGGTAAGGGCGAGCACCACGAGTAGGATTCAAGCAAGAGAAGGGGGGTCGGATCGATTCACCATCTAGGAGATGTCCGGCCCTCCTTTCTTCTCCATCTGGAATATCCCTGATTCAGATCCTGCCTTCACAAAATTTCAGTATGCAGTAATCCATCTCCTCTTTCATTGTTCTCGCCGTTAGTAAGCAGGGATCCATCTGCAAGGACACGAGGATGGGCTCCTGATAACGAATGTCGTGAGTGACGGAAGCACAAAGCTGGATGCCTGATACACAATATCGGGTATGACAGAAGCGGATAAATCCCCAATATTTTTCTTCATTCCCTATTAGGCCAGGAAATTGTTAGGGTAAGACCCTTCTATGTAAGATTTATTCTGCGGCACAGGGGGCTTCAAAACATGTTTGAAGTAGTCGAGATTCGGGTCAGCTACCGGTATGTGAAAGAACATTCCTGGGTCGTGCAGGGCATCACCGGGTTTCTGTCCGCCTATTTCATGGAGAAACCGGGATTTAGTCTACAGCGACACTTTGATGAATTAGAAACCGGCATGCACGTCTGGGTGTGCAACATCCCTCCCAAGATGAAAGTTCCCACACTCCTGAGGCGGCTGAAGGAAGACATTCCCCCTTGCCACTATACACAGCTCGAAACGAGTCCACCGATGCGACCACAATTCCTCATCGACTCCCAAGAGACGGAATCCGCAGTTTCATAAGCTATGGACTCACGAAGATTCCGAAGCATCTGAAGGCGGGAGGACAACAGAGTAAAAACACGGAGAAGTCTTGCAGACAGGCTGGATTTTTTTCTGGGTAGGAGAAGATCAGACGGGTTGGTTGGGATCGATACCCAATGCTGACCGAAGACGGTGAATTCGTTCGGTCAGTTGGTGAGCAGAGAGCCGCACCGGCTCATGCGGTACGCACCACACCGGTTTCAAGGGATCAGGATCGGCCTGCAACCTGGGAATCAGATGCCAGTGAATATGCGGAACCTGGTTTCCCAATAATTCATAGTTGATCTTTCTGACATCAAAGATTTTTTCCAAAGCCTGTCCTGCTCGACTCACTTCTTCCATGAGCCCTGCGCGTTCCTCTCGAGGCAATTGAAATAATTCTGTCCGGTGTTTCTTGAAAGTCAAAACCGTCCATCCCGGGAAAAATTGATCCTCAAACAAGTACGCAATTGTCAGCCCAAGATCAGCAATGCAATGATCGAAGAGAGGCCAGTCGTTAACACAAATCTTGCAAGAGGGATGGATAGGCATGACAACAGAGTTTATCCGGAACACCTTCCCTAAGGTACAGATAGGTGAGGCTTTGCGAAAGCATACTCGGAATAATACCCGACAGCAAATAGCCTAAGCATGTGGACATTGAGCTGATGGATAAGAAACGAGGCAATCCATCCCGACGGAAGAGTTGGAAACCGGGATGAAAATGTGGGTGGGGAAGCTTCCTCCGAACACGACCATGGCAAGGTTGACAATCGTCTGCACGTAACTTTATTACCCTCATCAGGCACGCATATCCCTCCCTCACCCCATTCAGCGCCTCAATCAATATGTTCAATATGTGAATGATCTCTCTTGAGCGATTCCCGCTCTTCATCATGAAAAAACAGAGTCGAGTCGGACGCCTGAGTAACAAGGCGTCCGACTCGACTGTCGTGTATAAGAATAGGGGTGAAACGACGAATTACACGCCCGGTCGCGCAGTCATCCGTTTTGTGAGGGCAATCACATGCCCTTCATTCGTCACGGACCCGATCACTTGATCTCCGGCTTTGAAATCTGA
>JAOUGQ010000451.1 GCA_029865515.1 Nitrospirota bacterium | reverse complement strand
TAAGTGCCACATGCACTTCCCTCACAAAAAAATGAGTCAAACACAGGACTTCTTTATCCCTTTAACGTAAAGCGACTGAGTGATGTTTGAAGATCGACCGCCAATGCCGCAAAATGTTTTGTCGCCGTCGCCACTCCCTGAATATGGCTTTCATTATCCTGACTGAGTTGAGCCACCTGTTGAATACTCGAAGAGATTTGTCCGGAAACCTCTGACTGCTGTTTCGTTGACCCGGCAAAATGTTGAATCATATCCACAACCCGTTGAACGCCCTTTACGATCTCGGTCAATCGAATCCCGGCTTCTCGCGCAAGAGCCATACCGGTATGGGCTTCGTGTGTTCCAGCCTCCATCGAACGGACCGCTTCGTGAGTCCCAGCCTGCACGGATTCGATCACCGTCGCGATCTCTTTTGTGGCCTTCCCTGTTCGTTCGGCCAGTTTCCGCACCTCATCTGCGACCACGGCAAACCCGCGTCCCTGATCCCCTGCTCGGGCTGCCTCAATCGCGGCGTTGAGAGCCAAGAGATTCGTCTGTTCCGCAATATCCTCAATCACCCCGATAATTTCCCCGATTTCCTTGGAGCGTTGTCCGAGGTTCTGAATCCGCCCCGCTGATTCCTGAATACGGTTGGAAACCGATTCCATCCCATGAATAGATGAGACCACAATTTCTCCACCCCGGACAGCCGTTTCATTGACACCGGTAGCCGTGGCAGCCAAGGCCTGCGTGTGGCGGGCCATATCTTCTGCGGTTGATGACATTTCTTCGACCGCCGCCGCCACCTGAGTGGCCTGGTGGACTTGAGATTGGCTGGCATGAACAACTTGATGGCCGACAGAAGACAATTGGGCCGACGCCTGAGACAAGGAATGCGCGACAGTTCTGGTTTGCAAGAGCATACGACTTAATTGGTCTAACAAATCATTCAAGGCCAATCCCATTTGTCCCAGTTCGTCTTGAGTCTTCACTGGAACCCGGTGGGTTAAATCCCCCTTCGATGCTTTCGCGGCCACTTCCCAAAAGGGTTTCAAACGGCTCACAACTTTTCTTCCCATAAACATTCCAATTGGAACCAACACGAGAAGACCCACCAGCATTTCCAAGAGGGTTTTATTGGTCAGGTGTTGGACATGACTAAAGGCTTCTTCCTCTGGAACTTGCACCAACACGGACCAATGCATACCCAAGGATCCGGCTCCTCCTGGCATATGGCTATATCCAATCACTTGATTCGCCTGTTTTCCCGGATGAAAATTCCTGACATAGCCGGAATTGCCATGAATCGCGAGTTGTGCTGCTTCAAGGCCCAACTGTGCCAAATTGGTTTTCAACAGCACATTCTCCAAATCGTGGATCACCTCTTCAGTTTGATGGACGCCAGGTGCATATTCCATGAGTATCAGTCCTTGGCTACCTGCAAAATAAGTTCGGCATGGGGAAATCCAGCTTTTTTTAAATTTTGGTACGCATTGCGAACGATATGTTCGATCTTAGAGAATTTCATACGATGGCTCGCATACCCCACAACTTGCCCTTGGTCATAAAGGGGAATGGAGATCCCAACCGTCAGCCCACTCTCTTGGGGAAAGAGTTCTTTCACATCCTGATCAACCTTCACACTTTCAACAAAAACCTCTTGGGCAACATTTCTTTTTGAGGCAGCCTCTGCGAAGGGAGCGTTCTGGGCAGATTTCTGTAAAGCGAGAAACCACGGGACGGATCGAAAGCTTTTTCCGTAAAGCCATTCCGTCAGAAGAGGCCTCCCTTCTGTATCACGATCGTTGACGGCGATTAGATGCCCTTCCAAATCCACCACTTGAATCAAGGTATACATTCCGGATATTTGGACATAGTCATTCAACACTTGGACAAAATTTTTCGAATGGCTCCCAGCTTGCCCCCATTCCTCCCAAGCGCCAGGCATCCAACTCCGACTAAAGATTTGAGCATCGGCATAGCGCTCAGCCAGAAGAAGATGAATTTTTTCGCCAATCCCTTCCGCTACCGTCTGGTATTGAACCCCGACCTCCTCTTTGAGAACCTCTGAAGTCTGAAAGAACGAATACACTTGAACAGAGAAAGGAATCAGAGAGAAAACCACCAGAATCCAGACTAATTTTGTCGCGATGCCCACATTCAAGGCCGGCTTCATCATTGGTATCCTCGTGCGTCTCTTTTCATGTTTTTTGATTTGTGCAGAACGCCTTTCTCAAAATGTTCATGGTTAATGCCTACACTTACTTCGGTACAGGCTCCGCATGGGTTTGTCCGAGATGTTGAATCAATTTGTCACGAAGTTCCGTTGGACGAAACTTCGTCACATAATCAGTCACCCCCAGGATTTTGCCTTTCTCCACATTACACTGTCCGGACAAAGAGGA
>JAOUGQ010000450.1 GCA_029865515.1 Nitrospirota bacterium | reverse complement strand
AAGACAGACGAACACTGCACTGAGAATTTCTTTAGAAAATGGGATGCCCATGCTGTTTTTCCTTTCGAACGAGAGGGTAGACGAAAATGGAAAATTTCAACCTTTATCTGCTGAGTCGAACCCCAGGGCGATTCGGTTCATCAGATTTTTGATGAACTTGTGAAATTCACACGTTGTCAGGGAGGCCTTATCTCAGTGGATTAGGTGAGAAATGTCAAGGGAAAGCTTGATTTTTAAGGAGAAAGAAGCTCTTGAACTTGGGGAAATCAGCCTAGCTATCATAGGAGAGCCAGGCTGGTTCTGGATGCCTATTGTCTATTTACGGCATTGGGGAATTGAACCACTCCTTGCCTTAGATTCTTTATATGGCTTTGGCTTTTATTCTGTTCGAATCCGACGCCCCCCTCCGTGGGATCCGCACTGATACAGGTTCCTGAAAAAACTGCGAACATTGCCCGGCTTTTCATTTGCGCTCGGGATCCGGAAAGAGATGATCGAATGATACCTCACTGCATGTTGCCAACCTTTAACTTGTTACCGCATACCTCACCGTGATCCTGGTCAGTTCGTTCCGCATCAATGAACCAAAAATTTCCTGGAAAGTGATACCGACCATCAGATTGCTCTTCCTTTCGTTTGGCGCCTAGCATTCTCAAGTATGTATCCCACCCGATCACAAATAGGGGTACGAGCGGAGGGTGTAGGTGATTTTGTAATCGTAGTGTGCACGACACTGTTCCCGGTCTGCCTCCATCAAGTCACCTTCAACAATATGCGTTTTGCCAGGAAGGAGGATCTCCCCCCCGAAGATGCCCGAGAGCTTGAACGGGCAGCCAAGTTCTTTGATACAGTCAGCAAAAGCACGGCCGAAATTAACAATATGGCTGTCGTTCTCCATAAAGCTGGCCATCGGGTAACGGAGGCCTTGAGATGCACTCACCTCGAGCCCGCGCCATGCGAACCTCCCAACGGTTATTCTCCAACCTGCCCTCGCGCGGAAACCGAAGCTGTGTTGCACCTTGTCCGGCGAGGACCATTGAAACTTGATTTCACTATCTCCAACCTTGTCGCAATCGTCACGCAGTTTGAAGTTCAGGGGACTGATGGTGATGTCATACAGGAGGTCAAGATTGGCGTGCCACGGTAAGGTGAAGGTCGCCCATTCACCATTCGGCAGTTGTTCTCTGAGAGAAATGTCCACCGTCATCCGCCGTGGTTTCCCGTCGCCCTCCTTATCGTTATATAGAAAACGATTGCCTGTGGCGCGAACATAGGATTGTGTGATGCGCTGATTGCCAGCAGGGGAGTAGTAGCCGATACTAATCTCGACAGGTTTGGTAATAGGGAGGTTCGGGTCGGCGGTAATGAGTGTGGTCAGGCTTTTGTGTGTCAATCTTAAGGCATTGGCCACGATGGTGAGGTTTGCTGTTGGTGCTTGGTACCGGTCCGGTAGTGCAAGTGTGCCGGTGAGCGGGCCAACCACACCCGGCTTTCCGATATTCGGAGCGGGGGATGCCGTTGGTGGCGTGGTGGGTTGAGGGGTGCTTCTTTTTGGTTTTCGATGATCCCGAACAGTCGGCCGATTCTTAGTGACCGCCACCTGGATCTGTGTGGTGGTGGCAAACAGGGGTTCAAAACCTCTCGAGCGTGTGCCGGAGATTGAGCCCGGCGCATCCAGCGCCTGCCCGTTCGGCAACAACAGGACCATATGAACCACATCGGGGTCTTCACCGCTGACCATGACTGCCAGCGGTGCCTCGATTTCCTCGTTGTGGGTCGTTGCCTGTGCGTTGAGCAATACCGTCTCTCCTCCTTCCAGATTCAGCCGGAGCCGGGAGCCGACCAACGTTTCAACCTCGTGCGTTCCGATTCCCACCATGACCTCCGTCCCGTCTGACGACGTGAAATGGACCGGCTGCTCTAAAGTCACCGTGGACGCCGCCTCCGCCACCGGGTGGAGTCCCATACAAAGTATGCATGTCCCCAGTGCGAGTGAAACCATACTTCGTGCAAAACGACCAGATAGTCTATTCATTGCAAACCCTCCAGATGAATTTCATCCCTTCCTAACCTTTTCAGCAATCGCGAGATAACTGAGAAGAGTTAAACTCTTTTGTCCTGTCCTACCGCCTCTACAATGGGTTGCATTGACAGCTTAGACTTCCGACCGAGCAGGCTCCCGGGCAGAAAGGTGACAACACCTGGCAGTCGGCGGGGTTGCTACATGAACATTGCGTCATCATGATCGGGACCTGATAGCCGCACAGACTTGGAGACAATGGGGGAGGATTGCCTCGAAACATTGGCGTGCACTGACAACTTTGGCTTCCTGCCGGGCATGACCTGGGGCAAAGCCCTGTTAACACCTGGCAGTCGGTCGTGTTGGAGCAACGA
>JAOUGQ010000129.1 GCA_029865515.1 Nitrospirota bacterium | reverse complement strand
GTATCTATAAAGGTTGGAATGAATGGAATTAGCCATTCCCAAGAAATGAGGAAAATAAGCAATGGCTCGAATCGCAGGGGTTGAATTGCCAGTTGGAAAACGGATTGATGTAGGTTTAACCTATATTTTTGGGATTGGCCCAGCTAGTTCGCGAGATATTTTGCGAAAATCTGGGGTATCTCCGGAAACAAGGGTGAAGGACCTTCAGGAAGATGAGGTAGTCCGATTACGGGAAACCATTGACAAGGACTATGAAGTAGAAGGTGACCTTAGGAAAGAGGTCACGATGAGTATTAAGCGTTTAATGGATATTGGAACATACCGTGGTCTCCGGCATCGGAAGGGTTTACCAGTGAGAGGCCAAAGGACGAAAACGAATTCAAGGACCAGAAAAGGAAGACGTGGGGCGATTGGCGGAAAAGTCAAGAAATAAGCTGCCGAAAGGGATCTTTCATGAGTGTCAAAAAAGGAAAAAAGAAGGAACGGAAAGTTGTACAGGTTGGCATCGTGCATATAATGGCATCATTTAACAATACCATCGTGACCATTACTGATATGACGGGGGGGGCCGTTTCCTGGGCCAGTGCCGGCAGTCAAGGATTTAAGGGATCAAGAAAGAGTACCCCATTTGCCGCTACGCGCGCTGGTGAAGTGGCGGCCAAAAAAGCGATGGAGTTTGGTCTTCGGCAGGTTGATGTCTATGTGAATGGGCCTGGGTCAGGACGAGAAGCAGCTGTACGAGCACTTCAATCAGCTGGTTTGCGTGTCAATCTTATCCGAGATGTGACGCCGATTCCTCATAACGGGTGTCGACCTCCAAAGCGGAGACGAGTGTAGATCGGTGAGAGGAAGGTTTGCGAATAAACGGTTTTTTGTGATCTGGAGATAGGGGGAAAAGGCCATGGCCAAATATACGGGGCCTGTATGTCGGTTATGCCGACGCGAAGGAGTGAAGTTATTCTTAAAAGGGACTAGGTGTATGACTGAGAAATGCGCAATTGAGCGTCGAAGTTATCCGCCAGGACAGCATGGGCAGTCAAGACGAGGACGTGCTACGGAATATGGAACTCAGCTAAGAGAAAAACAAAAGCTTCGTCGTGTATATGGAATGCAAGAGCGGCAATTTCTCAAGACCTACCATACGGCTGTAAGTCGAAAAGGCATTACAGGGGACCATTTATTGAGTCTGCTTGAACGGCGACTTGATAATGTGGTGTATCGGCTAGGATTCGCCTCTTCCCGTGGCCAAGCCAGGCAGTTGGTCAATCACGGGCATTTTTTATTGAATGGGCGGAAAGTCACGATTGCTTCCGTGACCGTGAACGTTGGGGATACGATTGAAGTCAAAGAAAAAAGCCGGCAACTTGTTCCAATCCAAGTCTCCCTTGAAACCGCTGGTGGTCGAGGAGTCCCGAATTGGTTGGATATTGAGCGAAATCTATTTAAGGGCACAGTCCAAGGCATTCCCACCAAGCAGGATATTGATGTATTGGTCAATGAACAGGTTGTGGTGGAGCTGTATTCACGTTAAATGACCAATATTGCTTAGCCTACGATAGAACGAAAATTTAAAATGGATCCAATTATACGGCCTTGGGATCAAGAAAGGGAGAAGTGATCCTTATGATTAAAAGCATGAAGGATTTCCAAATACCTACGAAGCTTGAATTGGAAAAAGAGACTGCTTCATCTACTTATGGCAAGTTTACCGCAGAGCCATTTGAGAGGGGGTTTGGAACCACGATGGGAAATGCCCTCAGGCGGGTATTGCTCTCTTCACTTCCTGGAGCAGCGGTCACCTCGGTGAAAATTGAGGGGGTATATCATGAGTTTTCCACCATTCCAGGAGTGACCGAGGATGTCACGATTCTTATTCTGAACATTAAAGCATTACGATTAAGGCTGAATTCAGATAAGGCCAAAGCCATCCGTCTGAAAAAAAAGGGGCCAGGGGAAGTTCGCGCGGCAGATCTGTCGGTTGATCCGGATGTGGAAATTTTAAATCCTGACTTTCATATTGCCACCTTGGATAAGGATGGGTTGTTGGATATTGAACTCATTGTGAAGCCTGGTCGGGGATATGTTCCAGCTGAACGGAACAAAGAAGAGGGATTGCCTATTGGAGTCATCCCAGTGGACTCGGTCTTTTCTCCTATTAAAAGAGTCAATTTTAGCGTGGAAAGTGCGCGTGTCGGTCGAATCACGGATTATGATAAACTAATTTTGGAAGTATGGACCGATGGAAGTATTTCCCCGCAGGAAGCGGTTACCTCAGCTGCGGGAATTCTTCGAGATCATTTGGATATTTGCTTGCCATCTGAGGATAGGGGAGAGCCAGTTGAAGAAGAGGCTGGCGATGAAAGTAAAATGTTGGTTAATCAGCACTTGTTCCGGAGTGTGAATGAATTGGAACTCTCGGTCCGTGCCGCTAATTGTTTAAAAAATGCAAATATTAAATCAATTGGTGATTTGGTTCAAAAGAGCGAAAATGAGATGCTAAAGACAAAAAACTTCGGAAAAAAGTCGTTAAATGAAATAAAAGAGGTCCTGGCGGAAATGGGGTTGTCGTTAGGAACCAAAGTGAGTGAAGTGACAGAATCCCATTCCTGAACTTTTTTCAAAGGACGTGTATTGTGCGTCATCGAAAACGTGGCAGACAATTAGGACGAAACAGTAAGCATCGGTTGGCCTTATTTAGAAATTTGGTGACATCTCTCTTGGAGCATGAGCGGATTGAAACCACAGAAGCCAAAGCTAAGGAACTTCGTGGGATTACTGATAGATTAATTACACTTGGTAAAGAAGGCACTCTGCATGCCAGACGGGGAGCGTTGCGAGTGTTACGGACAAAGCAAACTGTCCAGAAACTTTTTGATGATGTGGCTAAGCGATTCCCAGCGCGGAACGGTGGATATACAAGGATTATCAAAACTCGCCAGCGTCCTGGTGATGCTGCAAAGTTGGTGGCAATCGAATTGGTCGAAAAGGGGAATGAATCTGGAGGTGAGATCTCAACCTCTCCAACAAAATAAAAATGTCTTATGAATTGGTCTTTAATAATTCTATTTTCCATCTAATAATTCTATTTTCCATCCCTAGCGGCTCTCTCTCGTAGTTTTTATTTTTCCTCTTCCATGCTTTCACAGGTGTTGGGCTTTTTATTTACTTGCCCTAGACCCTGTGCTATTCTTTTTTATGGGTTTTTACCCTTAAAGGGGTTTTGTTTATTAAAATAACCAATGAATTTTTATGGTACGAGAGGTCTTTTGACACTGGCTGTTTTGGGGATGGCAGTGTTTATTGGACATCGTGTGGTTAGCCATATGCAAACACGAAGCCAGGAAACAACGTCGGTGACATTAGACGAGCAGCAAGGAGCTGATGCCTGGATCCAGGGGTTTTCCTATCGCCAAACACGATCGGGTGCAACAAAATGGGTCGTGAATGCTAATCAAGCCAAGGTGTTTGACGCTGAGCACCTTGCTAAATTGCAGACGGTTCAAATTCGGTTGTTCGACCAAACTTTTCAAAAAGAGCAATTGCTCATTACTTCTGAGGAAGGTGTCATGAATACCTCCAGTAATGATTTTGAGTTAGTGAGCAAAAACGAGAAAACAGTGATGACCTTTGAGTCTGGTTATCAAGTCTTTTCAGATAGACTCGCATGGAGCGAACAAACACGACAAATTCACACTGCGGATCCAGTAACTATCAAAGGGGATGGTTTGGTTATTACCGGGACAGGTTTAGCGGGAGACGTGGATAAGGATGAATTTCGTTTGCTCGCGAATGTTCGTGCGGAGGTGTCGTCGCCATAAGAGTTGAACCGCTGTTCCCACTTGTTTGGTTCGTGGTTGCCGTGGTCTTCGTTCTAGTCCCAAATTCAGGATGGGGAGAAGGAGAGAAAACGACTACGGTGATTACTTCCAATACGATGACGGCGAGCAGCGAGAAAAACCAAGCCATCTTTCAAGGGGCGGTCAAGATGGTGCAAGGAGAATTGGTGGTTCATTCTGATGTCATGATTGTGTATTTTAAAGAAAAAGCTCCTTCCAGGCCTTCTTCAAGCCCTGCAGCAGGGACCAACTCAGAATCTGGGAAAGAAATCAGTTATATCGAAGCGAAGGGTCGGGTCAGAATTGAAAAAGGTGAGAGTCGAGCTACCAGTCAGCATGCTCTGTATGAAAAAGCCGAGGAAAAGGTTATTTTGACAGGATCTCCTGTGGCTTGGCAGGACGGGACACGTATTAGTGGTCCTAAAATGACGATGTTTTTAAAGGAAAACCGAAGTGTCGTGGAAGGTGGAACTCGCGTAGTCATAGAAGGATCTGAGCAAAATTAGGGTTTGGCTGCGGCAAGTAGATTTTGCATAATGGTTATAAATTCATGGTGCTCCAGAGGAAATGCTTTTTCATTGTGTGACGAAATGAAAAGGTAAAACAACAATGTCTGGTTTTAAAGTTGTGATGTCTGATGGTTTTTTGACAAATGGAGCACTAGGTTCACACAAGATTCATGACAGCAGGCCTGAATTAAGAACCTCCTATGCCTGAAGCACGGGCGCAATCTCCTCATAAAATTTCAGCCAAGGATCTGAAAAAGAGCTACAAGGGTCGGCAAGTAGTCAGAGGCGTCAGTTTGGAATTGCTGGGGGGGGAAGTTGTTGGGCTTCTCGGCCCTAATGGTGCTGGCAAAACCACCATATTCGATATGGTGGTAGGACTCTGTCAACCTGACCAAGGGAAAATATTTCTCAACAAAGATGAGATTACCAATCTGCCGATGTACAAGCGGGCAAGGCGTGGAATTGGATATTTACCCCAAGAAGCCTCAATTTTTCGGCGGCTTTCCGTTGAAGATAATGTGTTGGCTGTTTTAGAGACTCTAGATCTACCCACCGCTAGGCGAAAGGCCAGATTAGATGAATTGTTGGAGGAATTAAATTTGACCCGGCTTCGTACGCATGGTTCCTATACCCTATCAGGTGGGGAGCGTCGACGATTGGAGATCACCCGGGCATTAGCCACAAACCCGAAATTTTTACTCCTCGATGAGCCCTTTGCCGGGATTGATCCGATCGCTGTGGGGGATATTCAAGATATTTTAACTAGTTTGAAAAAGAAAGATATTGGCATTTTGATTACAGACCACAATGTCCAAGACACTCTTTCCATTACCGACCGAGCCTATATAATAAGCGAAGGAACGATATTAGAAAGTGGTCCACCGGACGTCATAGTGAATAGTCCAAAAGCCAGAGCTGTGTACCTGGGCGAACGCTTCAAAATGTCCCAATAAAGGGGAATAAGGTTTCTGAAATGGATCTTCGGTTAGACCTTCGCCTATCCCAAAAGCTGGTGATGACTCCCCAGCTGCAACAAGCTATTAAGTTGTTGCAACTCTCGCGCTTAGAACTTCAGCAAGTGTTAGCTCAACACTTAGTCGAAAATCCACTTTTAGAAGATATGGCTCTGGAAACACAGGATGAAGAGGCTGCGGTTGGGGAAGAGAACCCAGATCGTGTGAAGGAGCCTGAGGTCGAAGGTGAGCCTTCCGGTGACGCTGCAGAGGTTCAACCCACGGTCAAGGAAAGTGAGCCGTTGTCCTCAGAAGAGTGGGACAATATTTTTGGGAATGATTGGCGGCCTTCTCAGCGTGATGAAGCCGCTTCGGGAGATGAAGAATTTCCTTCGTATGAACAAACACTCACCAAGCCGACTTCTCTTGAAGAGCATTTAGAATGGCAACTCCGGCTCTCCTCCCTTGAGGGGGATGACCGAGATATCGGAAGGATGATCATTGGGAATTTAGATGAAGATGGGTATTTGCGTGTGCCTCTGTCGGAGTTAGCTGAAGACGCCAAATGTCCTATTGAACATGTTGAGAAGGTCTTGCGTCAGATTCAGCAGTTTGATCCCCCCGGGGTTGGAGCGCAGGATTTAGCGGAATGTTTATTGATCCAGCTGGAGCACCTACAACATGACGAGACAGGTTTAACCACTCACTTACAAGCTGCTGTGCCCATGAGTGTGGTGGCTGCAATTCTGAAAGATCATTTAGTTGATCTTCAGAAAAAACGATATCAGGCTGTGGCCAAAACGTTGGGAGTGACTCTGGATGAAGTCTATGAAGCGGTTCGAGTGATAGAGAGTCTAGAGCCGAAGCCCGGCCGGCCCTATTTTTCGGACAGTAACTCCATTATTATTCCGGATGTATACTTGGTAAAATACGAAGGAGAATGGGTGGTTCTGCTTAATGATGATGGTCTCCCTCGATTGAGGATAAGCCCTTATTATCGTCGCCTCCTTTCCCATTCCGGAGAAGATGCGGGGAATACTAAAACTTATCTAGAGGAAAAGTTAAAGGGGGCCCAATGGATTATTCGCAGTATTGACCAGCGGAACAAGACGATTGTGAAAGTCGTCAAAAGTCTGGTGAAATTTCAAGAAGCTTTTTTGGAAAAAGGCATTCAATATCTTCGACCACTTGTCCTAAAACAGGTGGCTGAGGATGTGGGCATGCATGAGTCCACAATTAGCAGGGTAACGACCAATAAATACCTGCATTGTCCGCAAGGGATATTAGAACTTAAATTCTTTTTTAATGCAGGCATTCAGCGGGCTGACAACCGGGGGGAGGATATGTCCTCCGTGACAGTCCGGGAGATGATTCGGGAGATGGTGGCGCAAGAGGATGCGGCTAATCCCTTAAAAGATCAGGAAATTGTCTCCAGACTTCGAAGCAAAAATATCTTAATTGCCCGTCGAACCGTCGCCAAGTATCGTGCGGAATTGCATATAGCTTCTGCCAGCCAACGGAAACGAATCCCCACATAACCATTTTGTGCGGACTGCAGGTTAACCGGAGTGGGTCTGATAATGTTATTCACATCACATCAGACTTTCGCCATTGGGTTACACTTTCCTGTTTGTCTGGTTGAATGATGAGTCTGTAAATTCACAACGGTTGTGGGAGTGGTGTAATGCCTACTGAGTCACCTCAGGTCTCTCTGAAAAACGGTCCATCGCCTCTTCGGCTGATGATGGTGACTGGGACATCGGGGTCTGGCAAGACTCAAGCCTTGAAATGCTTGGAAGATTTAGGGTTTTTTTGTGTGGATAATCTTCCACCTGCCTTATTTCAAAAATTCACAGAACTATGTATTCAACCTGACAAAGACGTGAAGAAGGTCGCCCTGGGAATTGACATTCGCGAGCGGGGGTTCTTTGAGGATTTGTTGGGTAATCTGGAAGCCTTGCAAAGTGATGACTGTCATGTGGAACTGCTTTTTTTAGAGGCACAAACTGATGTGCTGGTCAGGCGCTTTTCCGAATCGCGTCGCCCCCACCCCTTACTCCCGCAACGGCCGATTATTGAGGGAATTCAATTAGAGCGTGAGCGGTTGCAAGGTCTTCGAGCCCGAGCTCATCGAGTATTGGATACCTCTGAATTCTCCGTCCATGATCTCAAGGCATGGATCATTAAACATTATGGAGAGCGGGGTGAAGGACAAGCACTGAAAATCAGTCTTATGAGTTTTGGTTATAAATTCGGGGTACCTTTCGATGTGGATCTGGTGTTTGATGTTCGATTTCTAAGCAACCCTCATTTTGTGCCAGAGCTTCAGCCCTTAACGGGGGAACATGCCGATATTCAACGATTTGTCTTAGAGACGAGGGAGGCCAAAGTCTTTCTCGATCATATGAGAGAATTATTTGCCTTTTTGTTACCATTGTTCGAAAGAGAGCAACGCAGTTATGTCACCATTGCCTTCGGGTGTACCGGAGGGCGTCATCGTTCTGTGGCGATAGCTCTGCGTAAAGAAAGATATTTTGAAAATAT
>JAOUGQ010000448.1 GCA_029865515.1 Nitrospirota bacterium | reverse complement strand
TATCGCCATGATCCGGGTTCTCCAATGCTTCTGGTTTTGAGCGTTGTGGGAACTTTCATGGCCTATCCCTTTGTGGAATATGGGGTGCATCGGTTTATTTTGCATGGACGGTATCTTTATCGATCGTCTTGGACGGCTGCCCTCTGGAAACGAATTCATTACGATCATCACCAGGATCCGAATGACTTGCGTGTCTTATTCGGAGCGTTGTCCACCACTCTTCCAACCATTGTCATTGCTACATTTCCGATTGGTATGAGTATAGCCGGTTGGGGAGGAGTTCCTTTTTCGTTTGCGACAGGGCTGGCGTGTTTTATGGTGTACGAATTATGTCATTGTATGCAACATTTACGAGTGACTCCTAAAAATAAATTTTTACGGCGGATCAAGCGCCATCATTTGTTGCATCATTTTCATAATGAGCAGGGGAACTTTGGCATCACCAGCGTGTTGTGTGATCGGATATTTGGCAGTTTGTATGGAAGTTCCGAGGACGTGCCGTTAAGTCAGACTGTTTCCAATTTGGGTTATGCGGACCAGGAGCGTTCTCACTATCCCTGGGTAGCCCAGTTATCCGAACAGAAGCAATAAGAGACAAATGGCTTTCGAGAACTATCACGCTCATTTCGCTCTATTCATCAACACTCCAGGTTCTCAATGGGGATGTAACGTTGGCTGGGGAAAGGCGTTTTGATTCGGGTTGAACCGGTCAGTGACCGTGCTTCCCTCAAGGAATTTATTCGCCTTCCCTGGAAGCTGTACCACTCTGATCCGCATTGGGTTCCCCCTTTACTTGTTGAACGTTTCCATACCTTTTCTCTGAAAAATCCCTATTTTCAGCATGCCCGGTGGCAATGCTGGACTGCCTATCGAGGGAGTGAACCGGTTGGTCGGATAAGTGCACAAATCGATGACTTGCATTTGAGCCGGTATAAGGATCAGACCGGGTTTTTTGGGTTGGTAGAAGCGGAACATGATGCCAGTGTTTTTCAAGCTCTTTTTCAGACTGCGGAAAAGTGGCTTCAGGCTCAAGGGATGACGGCTGTTCGCGGGCCATTTAATTTGTCAATCAATCAAGAATGCGGCCTGTTGGTGGATGGATTTGACTCTCCCCCCATGATTATGATGGGACATGCCAGGCCTTACTACCGCCAGTATATTGAACGAAATGCCTATGAAAAGGCGCAAGATCTGCTTGCCTATCGAATTGGAATTCATTTTACCTTTCCTCCTGGGGTTTGCCTGTTTCTCAAGAAAGCTAAAACCTCAATGCGCATTCGTCCGTTGCGACGGAAGCACTTGAAGGAGGATTTAGCTATCATCAAAGACATTTATGAAGAGGCTTGGTCGGAAAATTGGGGATTTCTTCCGTTTACCAATGCAGAGTTTTCCGAGATCGGACAACAGCTTAAACTATTGGTAGAAGATGATTTTGTGCAGATCGCTGAGATAGATGGAGAACCAACCGCGATGTTGGTCGCCTTTCCCAATATTCATGAGGTCATCCAGGATTTGAATGGGCGTCTTTTCCCATGGGGGTGGCTCAAGATCTTATGGCGACTGAAAGCTTCCTATCCTCAATCGGGTCGGGTGGCCTTAATGGGAGTTCGCAAGCGATTCCAATCCAGTCCGATGGGTGCGGCGATGGCCTATGGCTTGATTGAGGCTGTAAGGGAGGCCGGACTTCGAAAAAATATCCAGCAGATCGAAACGTCCTGGATTTTGGAAGATAATAAACGCATGCGGCACATTCTTGAATCTCTTGGAGCAGAGCCGTACAAGACGTATCGAATCTATGAGAAAAAACTTCAATGATCACGTTCGTCCTATCTGCGAGTACCTATGGGTCTTGACCACCAAACTGTCACGGCTCTGGTTTTGGCTGGGGCAAGAACCGATCGAGATCCCGTTGCCAAAATGGTCGGGGTATCGAATAAGGTCTTGGCACAGGTGGATGGTGAACCCATGGTATCCCGTGTATTGCAGGCCTTAGAAAAGTCCCACACGGTTGGAAAGAGAATTTTATGCGGACCTTCGTGGGAAACGGTTCAAGACAATCCTTTTCTCGTGGGGTTGGTTGAATCAGGAAAGGTTCAATGGGTTCAACCACAGCGAGGCCCAAGTTTAAGCGTGAAAAGCTTTTTAAGCGAGCATCCCCAGGAATTCCCTGTTTTGATTACGACTGCTGACCATGCCTTGTTGACTTCAGAGATGGTTGATTATTTTCTTCGAGAGGCGCAGGCAGTGGGGGCGGATGTTGCTGTGGGACTTGTGCCGTATTCATTGGTGGTTGCGTCGTATCCCCAATCCAAACGAACGGTCAGTCGGTTCACGGGCGTAGGGTTCTGTGGGAGCAATCTATTTGGCCTATTTACACCAAAGGCCGACGGATTGGTG
>JAOUGQ010000449.1 GCA_029865515.1 Nitrospirota bacterium | reverse complement strand
CCTTGCCTTCTATGCCCCGCGGCCGAATCATGCCGGGCTTCATTGGAATCGCTGGTAGAATCAATTGGCCTGGGAGTTTCCCAGGGATCGGTCCACGATCAGCGGCTTGCAGAATGTCGGTCTTGAAATTTTGCAGAGGTTTTCCTTTGAACGATTGTCCCAGTCCGTCGTGAATTGTCGGCGTGATCCGATTGTCTTTTTCAACACGAAAACGGGTACTAGGATTCAACAAGGTTTTCGTGGCCACCGGGCGCCCCTTCACCCTGACTTGGGGGCCATCCCGAAGAAACATGACATAATTTTCCCCGACTTTATAGTCCTGGTCATCATGAATGTTAATCGTGTTTTCCACGAATGGGGTGGGTCGCGCAGGAGGATCCGTCGCGCCCTTGGGTTTGGGAGGGGCATCCTTCATATTCGGCATATCATTCCGTGTCACGGGAATCCCCGCAGTTCGGAAGAGTTGAATGTCCTGGGCAGGTTGACCTTTCATGGCTCCCTTCACCTTCATGCTGACCACTTCAATCGCAATGCGTTCCACATTACCAGGCTCTCCTGGAGCGGGAATAACCAGATCGTCCGCCCGTTCAACGTTTGTGACTTGCGCTTCGACAACTTCTTTGGCTAACCCCTTGGCTTCAGCAAGTGTTCGAGGTTCAAATGCCCAGGCAGCCATTAGAACAGGTTCAGGTTTGTTTACCCAATATTCATACCCGACTTGTCCTGCGAATGCCACAAACAGGACGGCAATGGTTCCCTGTAGAAACCGGTTAAAATTTTGAGATTTCATGGAATATCTCCTTTTGATTGTTTCGAAAATGTAATTCTTCAAGTCTTAACCGTGGGATAGTTAATACATGGAATTAACATCAGACCAATTATGGCTGTTAGTATAGTTACTGCTCCCACTGTAATATCCCTTCGCCATACACCCTCCGGTATTGCTGTGATCCAAACCAAAAGTATGGCCCACCTCCTGGCATTGCACGCCTTGAATGTTGGCGGTGGAGTAACCGTAATACGAATTGTACTTAGCATGGGCATGCTTGATTCTGCACCAACACCAATTATGCCACCAGTCGAATTCATACTCTAGGATGGAGGCAAGCCCTGCCCAACCCGTGGCACCATAGTTTCCGTCAAAGACGCTGACATCGTTATGGGAAGATTTCAAGGGGAGCGATAAATCGGTATGGGAATCCCAATCTGCGATGGCAGCCTTAGATTGGGTTTGGTAGGTTCCGGTGACCCACATGCCGATGGTGCTTTTGTCCCAGTGCCAACTGCCCCACTTGTGCGCATTACTGACCTGGACATTCAAGGCCAATAAGCCTAGAGCGACCAAAGCGAGAAATCCTGTAAGGATTTTTCCTCTCATGTGCAACCTCCTTGGTTGATTGATGGATTGAAAAATAGGGATGTACATTCCATCCCGGCCTGGTTGTGCTTGTGCGTAATCAGTACATTCTTCTTTTCTTTCTGATGGATTAGGATCCGGCCCCCGCGATTTGTTTTCCTAATGCGGTCTCCAAGTTCTTTAAAAGTTCCGCGTCCGTTCCCAGGTACAACACAATAATTTTCCCTGTTGCAAAAAAGTGAGGCGGACTAATCCATTGAACGACGGTATTCCCCACGGACATGCCATCCGTGGAAATTTCCTTTGCTTCTGATTCCATGGCAGAGGAGTCCTGAAATTCAAACACTTGAATATCCTCACTGTTTACCTTGAGGGTCTGACCCGGTATGGGGAAAAATGGTTGTGAAATAGGCCCGGTCGGTTCAACCGTCAATCCTTGAGTACGGAGCGTATCGACCAAGCTCACGTGATCACGCACGGGTCCTCCATGGGAAACCCGAGAGGTGTCAGTACCGTTGCATCCTGTCAATGAAAACAAGAAAAAGATGGTTCCGCATATGGAGGAAAAACAAAGAGAGCGCCCTCTGCAATGAAAACTGTTTGAAGCCTTTTGAAAATCTGCGGGGCGGGCTGAGAAGGAGGCTACATGCATAACGACTCCAGGGTTAGTAACTCCAAAGATTGGTGAATCTTACTAGTAAAAAACCCAGAGACCGGCATTGTAATGTACTTCACAAAAAAAGCAATAAATATTGATTGAGAATTTTCTGGGAGTTCGTGCTAGGGTTCCTACCATTCTCTCCATTAATCAGGTAAGTCGAAAGAGCCATGGAAAAGGTTCAAAATAAAAAAAGCCAAAATTTTCAATTAGTTACTGTTGTTATGCCGGTCTATAATGAACGGAAGACCATTGAGGCGATTATTGGACGCGTGCAAAAGGTGGAGATCCCTAAAGAGGTCATCATCGTCGATGATGGCTCCACTGATGGAACCCGTGAATGGCTCTATGAGCAGTTTGGTCAGGCTTCCGTAGATGAGGA
>JAOUGQ010000447.1 GCA_029865515.1 Nitrospirota bacterium | reverse complement strand
AAGTTTTTGAAATTTTCTCAACGTTTCTCAGGCGAAACGAGCCAGGCACATAGGCCGCTCGCGTCCCTTCTGGCTCAAAGATGGTGAACATCCCGGGACTCCGTGTTTGATTGGGTGGATTCAATACACATTCGTGTGGATGAAATGTTGAGCATTCCGCTAACCCCCACTTTTTGTCAACAAATTCGCCTTAGCCTCCTTTGTCGACCGAGGCAAGAAACAACCACACGGTGTTGCTTCGGATGATCGGCTTGCGTGATTAACGCGGACATGGGGATGGTTCCAATAGTCCTTCCGGCAATCGGGTTCGTGCGTCAACACAGGCCTGATCGAGTTGTTCCTGGCTGAATCCGTGCGCATACCGGATGGCGACCCCCTGCAACCGGGTGCCCCGAAAAGAGGCGTGTTCGACATTCGCTCCGCGAAGATCGGCCCCGTAGAACTTCGCCTGATCAAGTTTGGCTTCTTGAAGATTGGTACGGAACATCACGGCAAATTCCAAATTGGCATGTGAAAGATCCGCTTCAGCCAGGTTCGCCCACGAGACATCCGCACCTTCCAGATGGGCCCCTTGCAAGTTCGCCTTTGCGAGAAACGCTTCATCCATTGTGGCCCGCAAGAGATTGCTGTTCGCTAAATTTGCCTCCAGCAAGTCGGCATTTTGAAAACTTGCTCCGGCGCAATTGGCCCCTTCGAGATTGGCTTGAAACAGCACGGCCCGGTCCAAATTCGCCTCACGGAGATTGGCATGTGCAAGCACCGCCTCATTGAGATTGGCTAACCCCAGATCCGCCCCGGACAAATCAGCCGAACGAAGATCGGCTTCTTGCAAATTGCTCCGGTTGAGATCCGCCTCGATCAGTTTGGCGTTGGCGAGTAAGGCTCGCTGAAAATTCGCTTCTCGACCATCCGCTCGAATAAGAGACGCTTCCGCCAAATTGGCCATTTCCAAATCCGCCCTCACCAGATAGGCTTCCTCTAAATCGGCTCCCCGCAAGATGCCTAGGCGGAAACGGGACTCCGCAAGATTCGCTTCTCGCAAATCGGCTCTTGCGAAATTGGCCTGGTTCAAATCGGCTTTCCGAAAATCCGCCAACCGGGACATCGCGCCCGAGACATCGGCACCCCGCATATCAGCCGAGTAGAAAGTGGCTTCGGTCAGATTGGCTTTGTGAAAGTTCACATGGACCAACTTGGCGCCGGTAAATACGGCACGGGCCAGATTGGCCTCCTGAAAGTTGGCACCACTTAAGTCTTCTTCACGAAAATCCATCCCGGCCAGATCAGCCCCGCATAAATTGGCCTGCACCCCTTTCGGATCCTTATGATCGCGGAGCCATCGGGCATGCGCGGCTAACATCTGCTTGAGGGTCTCCCCCGGAACCTGTTTCCCAAAGAATTCCCCATGACAATCTGGAAGGGTGCCTCCGAGGTCAGCGGACACCTCCTCATGCTTCCCATAGGCTCCCGTGGACATCAGACACCCAATCAAGAAGAATCCCAACAACCGTCCGACCCATGACCCGCTTCCCTTCAAAGACATCGCACGCAATCGTCCTGTCTTTCCTGTGATCAACAATGACCCCTCCTTAGGCTGCCTAGAGTACACACGGCATCTAGGATATTCATGAAAACAGATCGGACATTCCCCATCCATGTCTTTTCTGTGTTAATGCCGGACGACGAGCACGGAGGAGGGCGCGTACGCACTCACCCATTCCGAGACACTTCCCATGGTAAATCGTTCCACACCGGTGAGCCCCTTTGACCCCATGACCACCAGTTGCGCATGACAGGCTGGAACCGCCTCGACGATTTCCTCCCGTGGATTTCCTTGCAGTCGTTTCCCGGTCACCTGAAACCCTTCCTTTAAAAACAATTCCCGATATTGCTCAAGGGATTCCTGCGCTTGCTGCCGAAGGGGAGCCACCAAGGCCTTCAATCGCGATTTCGGGAGAACCTTCTGGGACACATCCGTCAACATATCGGGCACCACCGACACCAGTTGAAGCGTCACCGCGTCAGGAGACAGCCATTCTTTTACCCGGTTTGCCGCAAACTTTGAGGGCTTGGACCCATCCAAGGCGATTAAAACGGATACCGGAACATCGAATTGCCCCTTCACCGTCAACACGGAACAGGGGCCATGGGTCAGCACGGTCCTTGAAAGACTCCCAAGCAGGTATCCCGGGAGATCATTCAACCCACGTGATCCCACCACCACCAAATCAGGTTGATTGTTCTCGGCAAACGTAATAATGGCATCAGCCGCATGCCCTTTGACCAAGGCCGTCTTGAGTGCCGTAAAAGGTTTGGTCGTCGCTTGGCTTAAAATCACGTCCATACGGTGCGCACGATCAACCAAGACCTTCTGGCCGGCTGCCTCCAGTTTTTTGGAAATATCTTTGGTGGAAG
>JAOUGQ010000128.1 GCA_029865515.1 Nitrospirota bacterium | reverse complement strand
AGACCGCCTCCAACGACCATTTTGAAGCCCGGTATCCCTTCGGCATTGCGAGCGGCTAGCAGCCCCACATCGTGAATGGGGGTTAAGGCGCAGTCATGTTTGCAGCCGGAAAACGCAATTTTAAATTTGCGAGGGAGGCTTTGGTTGAGAGGGTTCCGCAATAAATGATAGGCCACGGTTTTCGCGTATGGGGTCACGTCAAACACTTCACCGGGGCAGACTCCTGCCAATGCACAGGCCGTGACATTTCTGACGGTATTGGCACAGGCTTCCCGGGTGGTGAGTTCAACTTCCGCCAGCTTTCGCATGATAGTGCCCACATGGCGGAGTGGAACAAAGTGCAATTGGATATCCTGTCGGGTCGTCACATGTCCCACGCCGGTTGCAAAGGTGTCGGTAATGTCGGCTACCTGACGCAATTGATTAGCGGTAAGGCCACCAAAGGGAATTTTAATCCGGACCATTTGAACATCCGGCTGGCGCTGCCCATAAATGCCGTATTGGAGTCGAAAAGGTTTAAAGACGTCGACTGGGGTGTCTCCTGTTTGGAGGCGAGTCACCTCATCCTCAAACGTTTCTATTTCTTCAAGAATCTCCTGGGGAATTGGGACAGTGTGAACAGGAGGGCGGCTGGTGACTGGCGAGGTGCTCATGATAATCCTCCAATATGCTGCATAACGATCATAATCTTCTGCTACTTGCCTTGAATGAAAAGATTCCTGCTTCAGGCCTAAAAGGCGGAATTCTCTGCGAAAACTAAATATGATACATCACGCCGCGCTGAGTTTCGAGCTTTTGATACTGTTCTGCCAATTTTTGTATTGAAATGACTCGAAGGACTGCCTGCTCGGCCTCTTGGACCTGTTGCCAAATACTTGAAAGTAAGGCGTTGGGAACTTGTTCGCTTTCAGAGTGGCCATTGGCTGGCAAATTTTTGAGCGGTGGCTCTGACACCGACCCATTCATCGAATTGACCAAATCCGCCAAGGAAATCTGACTGGGGTGTTGGGCTAGAGTGTATCCCCCTTGAGCGCCGCGCAGGCTTCGGACGATTCCGGCTTGTTTAAGGTGTTGAAGGATTTGTTCAATAAAACGAGAGGGTATTCCCTGTCGCTTGGCGATGACTTTGGCTTGAAGCGGAACAGATCCGTCCTGCCTTGCGAGTTCGATTGTGGCCATAATCCCGTACGTGACTTTGATGGGAAATTTGTTCATTTTTAATTCCTACTAAAACGATAGGAATAGTGTTAAATATAAAATTCACAAACAAACCTTGTCAAGAACCCTGAGCCGTACTTTTTCTTAAAAAATCGATGCGAGGGATCTGAAAATCTATACCTGACAAAAATTTTTAGGCGCGTGGGGGTGTCATCAAAGTTCGATTTAATCAGGGAAAAGCTGAATGAAATTCGCGGTACCCCTAAATATCAGAGAAAAAAAGACCGATACAGAATTGAGAAAAACAGCAGAATAGAGCCAGCGGGTTTACCATTTTAGTGTTGTGAGGAACAATGAGATGAAAGATATTGCCGATTTGCTTGAAGAGGTTCATACCATGGTCCAGGCCTTGCGGGGCGAGAAGATGATGCTGGAAGACCGACTGAAAACGTTGGAAGACGAATTATCGACCGTGAAGGAAGCGAAAAAGGCCATGATGCGTGACCTGCAGGAGATGAAGGAAAAGCTTGGACGGGAACTACAGGAGACGAAGGAAAAGCTTGGACGGGAGCTACAAGCCACAAAGCAGAAATTGGATCAGGTGCATCCGGAAATGCAAAGCCTGCAACATGAACTGGAAAATGCCGAAGTGCAGAATAATCTTCTTGTTATGGAGATCAAACGAAAAGACGCAGAAATTCAAAAATTAGAATTGCGTCTTCGTGAATACACTTCGTTGATTCCCTCCTCCTTCCACATTGAAGAGCCCATCGGGTAAGTCCGGGGGATGTCTTTCACTGCAAATCCCCTGGCTGTGGGAAGAGGCCTTGAACCTCTGTTCATGAGATGGTTCCTTCCTGCGATCATATTGATAACCCCAACAAGTATTCTTCTCTCTATTTCGATGGCGCCTTTAAGGGCATCTTCGGTGTAAGGAATTCCTTCCCTCCCTCACCCCAAGCCTCAATAAATTCAGGGGTATCTGATCCTCACTGAGTAGAAATACGCGTAGGTTTGAATTTCCAAGGCTGTGAGTTGACTCTTTGGTGAAAGAAAGGTTTACCTTAGAGCTCGGCCCTTCCCACCCGATAGTGCGGTGTTTCCGAAGTGCCTCAAATTCATAGAAACTGCGCAGGATACGCCTCAGCTTGCTGAGGGGGAAATACGCCATGTGATTAGAGAAAACATGTTAACGATGCCCCCCAAGCTTGCTGGGGGGAGCTTCACTTGTCCGTTCTTCGGCGGGTATTTCCAGTAAGGGAATGTTGAATAATAATGATTGCCAGGAGCAAAAAGCCTCACAGAATTGTGGGATGCCTGGCGGCTTCGGGTCGGTTCCAAAAAGCCCATCCAGCAAGGCCACAGCCATTTTCAGGCGCGGAGCGTACTTCCAGTACGTGAGCACCGGAAAGTGGCGAGAACGCGGCTGGTGGTCTTTTCAACAGACCCGGTAACACAGCCTACAGGATCTGTTTGTGCGCAAGCTTGTGGGGCATGTTGCCCTAAATCTCCCCTGAAAAAACAGAGGAACGAAACCCGTCATTCATTGTACAATGGCCACTTATCTTAGCAAGGAGAAGACGAAGATCTCTTGATTGAATCGGGGCGGGCTCATCATAAGCAACCAAATTATCAAAGGACGTTTCACCTATTTGTCATCAGAGGAGGATCCTATGCCACCCAAAGCAAAGCCAGCACAGTCTAAGAACAAGACACCAGTAAAATCAAAACTGAAGACAGCTGAAAAAAAGAAGAAAGCCCCTAAAAAGAAGAGCACTCCTGGTCGTTCCTCATCATCGAAAAGCCAGGGAGTGGCTTCAGGATCTCGAGTACCAGCCAAGTCCAAAACAGCTCCGCCAAAAAAAATAAAAAAGCCCTCTCAGGCAGGTCAACAACCAAACTCAATGCGTGACTTGCAAGTTGGCGACTATGCTCCTGCCTTTTCCCTTCCGGATGACACCGGAAAAATTGTGAACTCGTCTGAGCTTCGCGGGAAAAAAGTGGTCGTGTATTTTTATCCAAAAGACGATACGCCCGGTTGCACGACAGAAGCTTGTTCGTTTCGGGATGGCATTCAGGAATTGAGAGAAAAGGGGGCAGTGGTGTTCGGCGTGAGTGCGGATTCAGTCTCGTCTCACCGGAAATTTTCCGAAAAATATCAACTCAATTTTCCCTTGTTGAGTGATGAGTCCAAAGCCATGATCCAGGCCTATGGGGTGTGGAAGGAGAAATCCCTCTATGGGCGAAAATATATGGGTATTGAACGAACGACGGTTGTGATCAACGAAAATGGGACCATAAGGAAAATTTTTCCCAAGGTCAAAGTGAACGAGCATTTTACCGAAGTGCTTCAAGCCCTTGGATAATGTGGCCCAGTGAATGAGGCAGATGATGAAATGCAAGGGAAGAACTTCTACTCATTTCGTTCGTGGGCGTCGCCAATTTGCGAGAAAGTCTGTTCACCAAAAACGGCGTTGGCATTGAAGTAATGTTTGAATACAAGAAGATTATACGAGGGGTCCTCCAGGAAAAACGTGAGATGTTCGAGGGGGGTATCGGAAAATCGTCGACGGGGTTCCCGAAAAAATTTGAGTCTGTTTGTGCGGGCCCGGTCTCGAAGGTTGTTCCATTCCTCTTCTGTCCGGCAGACTAACCCGAAGTGTCGGGGGTAGACACCTTTTTGCTGTGGCCCAAGGTCTTCGGTCACATGACCCACAATTTGGTGGCCGTGGAAATTTAATGTGATAGCGACAGAGGATTGACGGCCCACACCACATCCCAGACCTTGAACATAGAATTCTTTGGTGGAGTCGATGTCCTTAACCGGAATGGAAAGGTGGAAGAGGGAAAGCGGCATGGCTGGAATCCTGAATAATATTATCTCACGTTTTTGGGTTTCTTTTCCAAAATGTTGATTTCTGGGATGGGAGGAGCGGATTGGGGCCTGAAGAAAAAAGGTGGTTTGAACAACATTAGGGAAAGCGGCTTTTGACTACAGGCTTGCCACGGCCGTTCCAATGGCCGGCACTCATCCAGGGGGTGGTATGTCGAATCGCAAATCTGCCAGTGGTATCGAGGATGAGACATCCAGCTTCTCCCTGAATTCGTCTGACGAGCGCTTTGAGTGTATGGTTAGCGGCTCTTCCTGGCGTCCACCCGAGCCCGAGTAGAATAGCCAGGTGTTTGGCCATCCCTGCTCGAATGATGGATTCTCCTAAACCTGTCATGGAAATCGCCCCGGCGGTATTGTCAGCATACACTCCCGCGCCGATTAAGGGGGTGTCGCCCACTCGGCCGGGTAACATGACTGCAACTCCACCGGTTGAGGCCCCTGCGGCAAGATGGCCGGCACGGTCCATGGCAACCGCGCCCACTGTGTCAAACAACCTCATCTCACGGTACAGAGCCTGGGATTTGGGATTGATGTTTTTTAGTGAACCCCGTTTGCTCCTGAGTTGAATCGAATCTTTCTGCCTGGCCAATCGGGCCAAACCGAAATGCCGGGCCAAACGATTGGCATGTTGGCCGACGACCAACACATGATCAGTGTCGGTCATGATCCGTCGTGCGGCGCTGATTGGATGAAGATACCCTTCCAGACCTGCGACGGCACCAGCCGATAAGTTCTGTCCTTCCATGATCGAAGCGTCCATTCGTTGAACCCCGTCGAGTTGCCGAAGCGAGCCTCGGCCAGCATTAAACAGTCCGGATTCTTCCAGGTGACGAATCATGTTTTCTACAGAATTTAATGGTGAATGACCTGTCTTGAGGCATTCGTATCCCCTCACGAGTGCCTCAGTCAGACAATCGGACTGACTGCGGGTCGGTTGTCGGGAACCAGCGCCCCCATGGATCAGGACTCTTGGCGTCGGGAGAAGTGTGGGCTTAGGCAAGGGGTGCGAAGGGATTAATAAAAAAGAAAGAGGGTTGTGATGAGTCGTTGTTGCGTCCAGCGTCAAACCGGTTGTTCGATTTGTATTCTGTCATAAAAGGTGTACCGGTTGCGACCGTGGGATTTCGAATGATAGACGGCTTTGTCTGCGGCAAGCAGTAGATCGGTAATATTGGAATAGGGATGATCTGGCGTGTGCGTGGCGACTCCTAGGGAAATGGTGACTTTGATGTGTTGGTTTTTGGCTATTGCATGGGTTGTGTTACGAAATGCGTCAAGGATTCTTTCACACACTATTTCAGCGGCGGTTGACGAAGTTTTTGGGAGAATGAGTACGAACTCTTCTCCTCCGTACCTTCCGACCATATCGGTGGTGCGAACCTGCGAAAGCAAAAGACGTGCTGTGGATTGAAGAACGCTATCCCCTGCCTGGTGCCCATAGGTATCATTGACAGATTTGAACGTATCAAGGTCTCCGAATACCAGGGTTAGGCATTCCTCTTTGGCCAGAGCCTGCTCAAATGATGTTTCTAGGTACTGATCCAGGTAGGCCCTTGTCAATGTCCCGGTCAGCGGATCGTGACGGTGGGTTTCTTCCAAATTTTGGAATTGGGCTTCCATGGCGGCCGTGTTGCTTTGGAGTTCCTGAACTTCCTTGAGAGATTGAAGGCTTCGGAGGAGAAGCGATTCCCTCGCCTGTTCCAAGATGGCTTGAGGCTCGGTCCACGTCTGTAAGTCTGTCTGGAATATTTTCTCTGTCTCCGGCAGAAGCCCTTGGGTTGTTTCCAGCACTTCCATGAGCTCATCTGGACTAAGATTCAGCCAAGCATAGGCCTTCTCTTTGATAGTCTGGAGATAGTCGTCATGAGATTTGCGTAAAAAGATTTCCGCGATTTTCCCTGACAGCGATACACAATAAGCAAATCTTGCCCGTGCATCTTGGGGGGGAATGCGAGAGGGGTCATCGCTTCCGGTCACGGCCAACCGAAGGCGGTCCGGAAAATTCCACTGAGTCAAAAGCCAACTTCCCACAGCCGCATGATTTACTCTGAGGCATTGGTCTTCTTGGGAGATGATGCTGGCATGGCATGTTTGATCCAGTTCTGGATGATTATAGAGGTCCAGGAACACCTGATCGAGTGCCAGCATTCCCAGATCTTGCAGGAGACTTGCAAGATACAACTCTTCAATTTCGGTGAAACCACAAGTTGCTCCAAGGACACGGCAGGCCGTGCCAGCTATAAGGGCACGTTTCCAATATAGCGCATAGTCCAAACCAGAGGCTCGATTAGTCTGAAGCGATTTCATTAATGAAAAAGACAGGGCGAGGGAAATGGTCGCGTTGAGGCCAAGCACCATGACTGCTTGATGAAGATTTCCAATTTTTTTGGGATACGAGTATAAGGAAGAATTAGCCGTTCGTAGAATTTTGCTGGCGAGTGCGGGATCACAATTTAGAATTCCGATAAAACGGTGGAGGTCGATTTCCGGTTCGTTGGCTAAGGTGATGATTTGGACGGCGATGGGTGTCGGGGTTGGAAGGCTGAGGCAGGATTGTAGTTTCTTTTTAATTTCTGGAGTCATAAAAATGTTCTCGGTCAAAAACTCTTGACGAGTTTTTTGGGAAGCTCTGCGTCTCAGCTACTCAAGCGCCCTCCGCCTACTTGTGGGTAAGGACACGGGGATGTCGCAGGGCTGTTCTCTTTCTACAGATATTTATTTCGGCATATTTTTTGTCATCTGAATAGGAATATGAGGAAAGTTGATGACTATCCTTTTGATTCGGAAAAGATCTTTGTGATTGTGAATGGGTACTAGAGGCAGGAAAGAGGGTTCAAGCAAAAAGTCTGTGAATGAAATTTAGCCATGGTGTCATCGTGATGTTCTGCCACATTGATGTTGAATATGCCGTCTTCCTCGTTTTTGGAGATTCGAGGGACTGATGAGAAAAGCCCGTCAGCCAGATCTCTGTGAGCTAGGGGTTTGTTCCAGTTGAGAGGGGAGGAGCGGCCAAAAGTGGTTGTATGGAAGAGCCGCTTTTAATGGAAAAGAATGTCTTGTCCCCGGTTGAAGTTGTGATCCTGAAAACGGTTCAGGTCCAATCGAACGAAACCAAGTCCGGCGACACATAGTTCGAAATTCGTCGAGAGTGTCTGGAAGAGAGAAGGTGGATTTTTGGACTGAGGGTCTTGATGCGTGGCGACAATGCCGTAGGAGCGTTTGCCCGCTTTGACGTAGTCCACCAAAAAATCTTTGTGGTGAATGAGCCCGGAGCACTTAATCCGGTGGCAATATTCAGGGAAGATCCCGGCAAGGAACAACGTCAGGTCCCCGATATGACGATGAATTTCTCGCTCTTTTTCCATAGAAGATTGTTGGCTATGGGATTCGGCTTCATAGAGAAGTTCCACCACGGTTTCGACCGGTTCTCCCTCATGATCTTTGATGCGGGCAAGCTGGTCGATATGGATAAATTCGAGAAGCAGGTTTGAAACATACTCAGTGACTTGGAAATCCGGCCATCCTAAAGCTTCGGAAAAGTTCCGTTCTGTTAGTCGGCCAAATAGTTGCCTCAGAGGATGTTGTTCAGGGATTTGCGTCGCCATGCTCTTCCCTCTCTTTTGATGATTCTCTCTTCTCGGGGCATTCCGATCTTTAGGACTGTATCGGTCCGAGGGAAAGAGTCCTTAACCTTTTTTACCGCTTTGCGGCCCCTGCTGTCCAGGATGAGGGTTACCGGGCCGTCATTTTCCAATGCCACCACCATCGCAGCGCCAAACATGCCCCCTTGTACGGCCAGGCCGAGGGCTTGGAATTTTTCGAGCACTTCCTGATAGCGGAACTGCGCTTCTTCAGGAGGAGCAGCCGATTCAAAGCTTGGACGCCGTCCTTTTTCGGTATTCGCCAGCAA
>JAOUGQ010000446.1 GCA_029865515.1 Nitrospirota bacterium | reverse complement strand
TTTTCGGTGATCGTGCCGTTCGGTGTTCGGCAACGATATCGACAATCTTCCCATCTCGAAAGACGTAGACCGGGGTGTTTGTGTCAAACCCTAATTGTCTCGCTTTTGCTGCCGCACGTTTTAAGGCTACTCCTACATTGGCAAGGTCTGGGTCTGTGATTGTCACCCGTTTATTGGGCATTCATTCTTCCTTTCCGCCCGAGTCAACATATATGGGCCTCTCTAATGCATTATCATAGAGGATCCATGCATTCACAAGAGGTTTGTAGATTTGTTGGAAGTTTCGCCACCCAGCGAAGAATCTTCTCCGAATGACCTCTTCCGGTACGGCATGGCCACCTTGGGCTATTCGGGCAGCCACGCGAGCGATGGCCATTTCCGGGTTAGGCAGCTTCAAAAAAACGAGTTTCACGGAAAACCCCTTCTTTCTCCATTGTGGGATCAGTCGGGCATACCGCAGTCCGCTTAAGGTCGTTTCAAACGCAAAACTTTCTCGACGACGGACACGGGTGGAAATTTCTCGAACCATGAGACGACCCGCATGGAATGCGGCTATTTCCGGATTGAAGGGAGAGAGTCCTTCCGCAATAAGATCCACATTGATAAATCGTGGGCATGCGGCTTCGTTGGGAAGGAATTCGCGCGCGAAGGTTGTTTTGCCTGCACCATTGGGACCAGCAAGGATCAGGATTTTTTGCTTTTTGGCGTTCGGCATTCTCGTTAAGTACCCAGCGGAACGAAAGGCTCATGCTATCCAACCAATTGGGTAAAGTACAGAATTATTGTTGATGCAGGTGTGGGGGAGGGGTGAGGGAAGAGCCGGGTCTCGGCCCGGCAGCCGATGATCCTTCGGCCTGGCTCAGGACAGGCTTTTTGTTTCGGCAACAGTGGCCAAAACCATTGACGCCCAAACTGGCCACATGAGGTGTGTCGAACGCCGACCTGAGGAGCGCGGACCAACTCGCGGAGCCTGTCCTGAGTCTTACCGAAGGGCTCAAACACGGTCCGCGTCAGGATACAAGCGTTCGCCAGAGGGCCCAGTCAGCAGGCGTCGGACTCTAGGCGGCCAATAGTGAGTGCGCACCTTTTCTCCGGTGTCGGTTGCACGGCTCGGCCAGACCACGAGGCCAGGGCTCTCGTCGGTTCGATCCGAATGGAAGAGGGATGCCTGATGACTTATGTTAGGGAGGACGGAGGGGGCGTCGCGTGTCAATGCGCGGGGTTGGCTGGGCTCAGATCCTTCGCGGAGCCTCAGGATGACAATGCTGGGAGGGCGGAGGGGGAGCAGATGGATGCCCGCTGACTGTCGGCGAGAATGACAGGAACCGTCGCGTGTCAATGCGCGGGGTTGGCTGGGCTTATTTCCTTCGCGGAGCCCTTGTCCTGAGCCCTTCGGCTTTGCTCAGGATAGACTCCGTCGAATGGATCAGGATGACCATGTCTCCCAGGTGCTTAGCTCACCGCATGCTTTGGAAGGATGTCTGACTGATGGCATGCCCGCGATGGGGCAGGGGGATATGCTGTTTAGCCGGTGGGCGTCATTTTTTTCGGCATGGTTTCAAACCGAAAATCCATCAGATTGACTGGATGGGGCCGCTTGGAAAGGTAGAGCACCTCAATGCCGACCACTTGCTTGGAGGAATCATAATCCACAATCACGCCAGGGGCGACTTCTTCCGATTCCTCTACGGCCACGTCAACTAGTTCCAGATGTAGCGCATCGGCATCTTCATCAATTTTCAATTTCATAGCTGCCTCCCCATCTTACGATCGAAATAACACGTGATGACCCTTATCGGATTGGATGTCTTCTTGACGATCACACGTAGCACACGCCCCTCAGACTCTTGAATACGACTCATACGATGTTCTAACTCAGAATCGGTGCGGTCTGGTTCCACCCGATCAGGCTGAAGGAGAACCCGTTCGACCCATTCTACCCGGATAGAGGAGCGTTTCCGCAAACTTTCTCGAGCATGCTCGGTGAGTTGGTAGTCCATCCCTCATTTTCTTGACACGCGTTGCATGGCGAAACGTATCTACTCTTTCATGTAAAAATCTGCTTGATGCCGATCAAGCGTCCGCTTCGGTCGTTGGGTTGCAGCAGAAGACCGAGAATAAAACGGGATACTGGCATGAGCCTGCACTGCGATAGTGTGGCTCTATTCACGGTTTGGAATGAGTTCTGGTTTTTCTGAGTCCTTTGCCATGCTACCCAACCTCTTGGAAAATGTACAGATTTATTGTTGATGCAGGTTTGGGGGAGGGGTGAGAGGTGGGCCGGGTCTCGGCCCGGCAGCCGAGCCACTTTTGTTTCGGCAACAGTGGCCAAAACCATTGACGCCCCAACTGGCCACATGAGGTGTGTCGAACGCCGACCTGAGGAGCGCGGACCAACTCGCGGAGCCTGTCCTGAGTCTTAC
>JAOUGQ010000445.1 GCA_029865515.1 Nitrospirota bacterium | reverse complement strand
CCTGGGCGCGCAACAAGAATGGCTGATTTGGAGTATGCACACCCTTGCCTTGAATGGGTTCGAAGATAAACCCGCCAATCTGACCTCCCACGAACGCCGATTCAAGCCCTTCATAATCGTTACAGGCGATCTCTACCCCTCCCGGCAGGTGCGGGCCAAATCCTGTTTTGAAGTGCTCATCTCCATTTAGCGACAACGAACCATTGGTCAATCCGTGAAAAGCCCGCCGTAGGTAGATGATTTGGAATTTTCCGGTGGCAGCACGAACGAACTTGATGGCGGCTTCGGTAGCTTCAGTTCCCGAATTGCAGAAATAGACGCGATTGAGCCCATTCGGCATCTTTTCACAGAGCCGACGGGCAAGGATCCCGGCAAGGAGAGGAGCATCAAACGCGATCCAACCGGGAAAATCGGATTGGATGATGTCGAGGAGTGATTCACGGATGGTGGGGTGGTTCCTCCCGAAATTGAAGGTGCCCCAGTTGCACATGAAGTCCAAGTACTGATTGCCGTTTTGGTCAAACAGGTAGGGACCTTCAGCGCGGATATACGTGCGGTCGAACCCGATGGTGCGCAACATTTTTACCCAGGTTGGGGAAATGTACTCACGATACAGCTCGTATCGGTTGTCAGCTGTTTCCTCAATGAGGTGGCGAATAATTGAACGCATTTTCTTTTATCCGGATGTAGAGAGGGGATGAAGTGACGAATTTGTAAAATTTATGGAAAATTTTTTTGAGGCTATGGTACATCGAAATGGTGGGGCTGGTCCACTTCGACGCCGGTGGTTGGTCGTCGCTGAAGGCGCTAGGTTAAGGACAGATATTTTGACATAAAAAGGGTTTGTCTTTACTCTGGATAGAATGGTGAGAGCATCATGGGAAGAGAGGAATATATTGGCCCTGCCTCCTTGATTCGTGTCTCTCAGCATGAGCCGGATCTCGCGGCTGAAACTTTGCAGTCCATAGAGAAATACAATACTCGTTGAAAGAACCGCAATGGCAAGATCGAAGTAACTCATCGCGTGTGATGAATTCGCGGTGGAGAGTGTCAGATGTCAGGCCTGACCCCCGATTATCTTATCCACAAGGCAGATGGAGGTGGGGGGCGTGAAGCCCCCCATTACTCTTCATCCTTCACTGATCTGGAGATTGGCAGTTGGTGCCTTTTCGCTGCATGCAAAAACGCCAGCGAAGCTTGGCTGCCCAATACTCCATGATGTTTCCGACATCAGTCCAGTACCCAAAGCTCTTGGCGAGGGTCTTGCCTCCCGCCCGGCGGTCAATTCCTGCCGCCAGGAGCTTCCCTGTTTGCGAATCCGTAAGTCTGAACTCGACGCTGGCTCCGCCAACAAAGCTTTGTGTGCCGGAGGCCAGTTTCTTGCCCTCGGAGAGGACGCGCGCCGGGGGCATCGCGGTCGAGGCCGCATCCAAGACCGGCATGCCATGTTCGACATCCGTAAGAGCCGCCGAGATCCGCATCACCCCAGGGCCCGATTCCTGCACGAGGGTATAATCCTTGGCCAGCTGCTCGGAAATTTTTTGATAAAACGTATTGGCGAGGGCCCGAACGTCGTCCGGGGGCACCACTCCGGTATCTTTGGCCACCGCATCTTTTCCTAACCAGACGGTCACTGGCTCCAGCATAATCTTATCGTAGGTATTCCATCTGGCGTCGGGGTTCCGGTAGATTAAATTAGATTCCCCTTCTTTCCCCGGTTGCAATAACGGGTATGCGTCCACGAGAAACCCGGTTTTGCCCACAACCCCCTTGACCTGGTAGGTCTCGGCACACCCACCGCGACTCACATGATGAGTCCAAGTACTCCCAGAAACAGCCTGCAGTTCTTCATGTACTCTCCTTCCGCTCACCCTGGGCCTGTCATCGGATGAGGCAATATTTAAAGGTGATATTTTAGCTTTCTGGTCAGACAGGATCTCCAGAAACGACTTTCCAAGGAATGAATAAACCAAATATTCGAAGACATAAATTTACGTCTATCGGCAACCGCTTATATGCGCAGAAAGTATTATGAAAAAAAATTAAAGGAGGGTCAACGAAAAAGGCCTACGAGAAATGGAAAACGGAAGGTCCCAAGGCTGGCTTTGAGAGCAGGCGCAGACATTTGGTGCTCCTCGCTGAAAACCCTCAAAACGGGTAGAATGATTGACCGGGTTCTTCAAAGATGATTCATGTGGACTCGTTGTCTTTCAAATGATTTGATTCTTATCTTTTTTCATCAAACGTGTCACATCTGGTGAACGCCTGTGGGCGAAATTATTTACACGGTTTTTATCACGAGGAGGAGTATTTGTATGAGAAGACACCTCGGTTTTATCATCGTGATGGTCCTGGGGGCTGTTTTTCTTCGGCCATGCGGGGATAGGGTCCGCCGAGCAGGCTACCCTCAAAGCCATGGCACCC
>JAOUGQ010000127.1 GCA_029865515.1 Nitrospirota bacterium | reverse complement strand
GTGTTCAGTCCAGAGCCGATTGGCAATATTCACGTGACCCAATCCATCGTGCAACTCTTTGCGGCGAGAGCCGCCAGTGAACTCCAACGCAAAAAAGCGGAAGATGCCTTGCGGGATAGCGAGCAACGCTATCGAGCAATCGTGGAACATGCCTATGATTTGATCATTGAAACCACCTCCAAAGGCGAATGCCAGTACGTGACTCCTAATTGTCACCAGGTCTTGGGGTATGGATCTCCCGACCTACTTGGAAAAAGCTTCTTTGATTTTGTCCACCCCGAAGAACGCGCATCCTTATCGAAGTCTTTTCATTCCCATGTCGAGGCACTTGAGGAAATCGATATGGTGTGCCGGCTGCAAACGAAGCAATCCGAGTGGCGATGGTTTGAAAGTCATATCCATCCCTTCCGAACCAGCCTCGGGACAGTGGTGGGCGTGATCGTGACACGAGACATTACGGAACGAAAACGCTTGGAGGAAGAACGGGTCCGGGCCACCAAGCTGGAGTCTGTCGGATTACTGGCCGGAGGCATTGCGCATGATTTTAACAATATTTTAACTTCCGTCTTTGCCAACATTGGGCTGGCCAAAATGGTGACCGCCAAACATGCTTTACCCGATGGAGAGATGGTGGTTGAACGATTGACGGCTGCAGAAAAAGCCTGTTTACGTGCACGGGATCTCACTAAGCAGCTTCTGACCTTTGCCAAAGGGGGAGCCCCGGTCAAAAGTACCACCTCCATTGCCTCAATTATTACCGACACCGTTCAATTTGCCTTGAGAGGGTCTAGCGTAGGTTGCACAATGCATCTCCCTGATGATCTCTGGCCGGTAGAAGTCGATGAAGGTCAAATTAGTCAGGTGTTACAAAATCTCGTCATCAATGGAGATCAAGCCATGCCGGAAGGGGGAACCATTGGCGTGGAAGCTGCGAATTATCCTGTGACCTCTCATGTTGGCCTTCCGCTGAAACCCGGCAATTATGTTCGCGTATCCATCACGGATCAAGGGATCGGTATTCCCCAGGAACACCTCCCAAAAATCTTTGACCCATACTTCACCACCAAGCAAAAAGGCAGCGGACTGGGGTTAGCCACGACCTATTCCATCATCAAGCGGCATGAAGGACACATTGCCGTTGCATCTTCTCTTGGGAAAGGCACGCGTTTTACCTTATACCTCCCTGCGTCAGCCACCGTGGTGGTGCCAAACGATGAAGCATCGGAAGACCTGATCCAGGGAACCGGGAGGATTTTAGTGATGGATGATGAAACAGAAATCCAAGAGGTATTAGGAAAAATGCTTCAACACCTTGGATTTGATGTTCATCTCGTGAGCGATGGGCAGCAAGCTGTCGCTCTCTATGCTCGGGCCATTGAGGATGGTATGCCGTATGTTGCCACGATTCTCGACCTCACGATACCCGGGGGAATGGGAGGCAAGGAAACCTTGCGACGAATCAAAGAACAACACCCGGAGGCCAAGGTAATTGTTTCGAGCGGTTATTCCAACGACCCGGTCATGGCTCATGCCACCCAATTCGGTTTTTCCGGTTTTATTGCTAAACCCTATAATCTAGCCGATCTTTCCAAAGTATTAAGCCGGATCATATGAAGGATGACCATCCCACTTCATGTCTAAGAAAAATGCTCTTTCAAGTCCTGTGGAGCGAAAATGCCTCGTTCAGTAATAATCCCCGCGATCAATGCCGCCGGAGTGACGTCAAACGCCGGATTCCAGACATCGATACCCTGGGGAGCTATCCTCCGATCACCATATAAACAGGTCACTTCAGACGGGCTGCGTTCTTCAATCGGAATGCCTTCCCCAGCCGGAGTTTGCATATCAATCGTGGATGAGGGTGCCGCGACATAAAAGGGAATACCATGGGCCTTGGCGAGGACCGCAACGGAATAGGTTCCGATCTTATTGGCCACATCGCCATTAGCGGCTATCCTGTCAGCTCCCACCACGCAACATTGGATCTTGTGCTGTTTCATGAGCGCCCCCGCGGCATTATCCGTAATCAATGTCACGGGAATTCCATCCTGCTGAAGCTCCCACGCGGTAAGACGGGCCCCTTGAAGGACGGGGCGTGTTTCGTCCGCATAAACCCGAATCTGTTTGCCTTGCTCCCAGGCCGCTCTGACTACTCCCAGTGCCGTCCCATATCCGGCTGTCGCCAGAGCGCCGGCGTTGCAATGCGTGAGGATATGGTCTCCATCACGAATGATCGCTGAGCCGAATTTTCCAAGTGCCCGGTTCACCCGAATATCTTCATCAAGAACAGCCAGCGCTTCCTCCTGCAATCGTTTTTGCATGTCTTGAATCGTCGAAGGGGAGGCACTGGCAAGTATCCGTTTCATTCGATCAACGGCCCAGAATAAATTCACGGCTGTTGGACGCGTGGAAGCGAAAGCATGACAGACCTGCTCCATATGCAAAAGAAACCCCTTGAGGTCAGCCCCGGGATATTGCTTGGCCCCCAAGGCAATGCCCAGGGAAGCCGTGACCCCAATGGCGGGAGCTCCTCGCACGCTCAAATTCCGGATCGCTTCAGCGACATCCTCGTAAATCTCACAATCAAGAAACCGCACTTCACCCGGGAGCACACGTTGATCCAAAATGACAACATGATCATTTTTCCATTCAACCGTTGGAATCATCTGGCCATCCTTTCACAATATTTTTTGTTGAATCAACTTCTTCCAGTTTCTGAATATGTCCTTCGCTTGCATGCATACGTTGAGAAGGCAGATAGGTCGCACACCCTGCCAGGGAGTGTGACGAGGAAAACCTGCTTATTGCCGACTGGGCGTTCCGGGTGGTTCTGACTCTAAGGGAGCCGAAGCAGAATCCTCGGTCGACCCCTTCAATAAATCATAGGGCAACGTGATCGTATTTTTCAAAATATCAAAAGCCAATTGCGCTAAACCTGTCAATCCTGTTTTCAAAGATTCCAGAGGCATATATTCGACCTTCGGATCACTTAACGGTCCCCCAACCGAAAACATCGCCGTCGCGATACCTTTCCGATCACCTGAAAAAATTCGTCCAAAGAGAGGAATATTTTTCAATAGATCTGAATAGGCGCCAAATGGGCTGACGGCGGCAATCCCCTCAAGCCGGTCATGTTGCAAGTCATACATTCCCGCGGCGGAGACCTTCATGATCGAGCTGTTTAAAAAAAAGTTTTTTGTGGAAAATTGCCCTTCTTCGATCTTGACCTTGCTGCTCACTTTTTTAAAGGGAAATCCCGTTTCTTCAAAATCAACTTTTCCACGAAGAACATTGGGGAGGTTGAGGAGTACTAAGATTCGAGGAAGAATGGTCCCCTTTCGGATATATCCCTCCCGAAGAGAAAATTCGACGTTTCCATCGAGTGTCGGGATGACCCCGCTCCTATCACGCCCATGGCCTTGAATCATGCCTCGAACACTCATATTCCCCGTGATCAAGCGATGTTCATCGCCTAAGACATTCAAGATCTTCTCGAATGGCAGGTCGTTGGCTTGAAACGAAGCACGCATGGCCGCCGGTTTACCTTGCGGGAGATGAATGAAAAATCTTCCCCGAAAGGTGCCATTGTCCTCGACCATCGCTTGAATTTTATCCACCGACACCAGATTGTCATGAATTTTCAGTACGGCCGATAATTTTTTCCCGGAAAGATTTTTATAGATCGGGCGTTGTATCAGAACGGAACCCTCCAGCGTGCCATGAGCCGCCAGCCACTCGATTCCATCCCGGATGGCCGATCGCTCCGCCTTGGGAATCAGCAAATCGATGTCGAATTGAGGTGATTCCAACATGACACTGACGACCGGGCTAGTCTTCCAGTTTTTCATAAATCCGGTGATCACGGCCTCGCTGTCCTTGAGACGAAATTCCATCCGTTTCAGATCCAACAGATCCCCATCCACCTTGAGTCGCACAAAAAGATTGGAAATGGGATCCTGCACACCACGAATCGCTACGACGCCTTCGGTCAACGCCACCCATCCTTTCGTATTCCATCGGGTCCAATCCGATCCCTGGCCGCTTCCTTTCAATTGAACTTCCAAGATTCCCGACTGAATCATGTTTCCCAACACCCGGATTCCTTCAGGCAGCAATCCTAAATAAATGGGACCGGAGTCAAGCCGGCCTTCCCATGTGACATCAGGACGGTATCGTATCGCCCCTTGACCGCGAAGACGAAGAGGTAACATTATCAGTTCGACCCGTTCAAACCGGATGATTCCACCTGAATGAAATTGTCCCTCAAACTCTAACGTTCCTTCTTGTCCGGCTTGTTTCTGTAAGACCGAGGGCACATCAATCAAGGCTCCTCTCCCGTCGACCCAACCTTTGATTTTCGGGTGACCGGTTGGACCAATGAGCGTGACCGAGGCTTTCAGGGGCCCGGTGGCTTGAACGCCTGATGTCCCCTTGCTTTTTGACGAAGCGGGGAACAGATCCTGGCCTTCAAAACCGGCGTTGAGAGTCAGTGGGTCAAATCTGGATTCTTTCTCATGGGTAATGGTTCCGCTCAACAGCAATGGATAGGCCCCCACATCTCCTTGTATCCCTTCTAAAACGGTACTTTCACGGGAAAAGGTGATTTTGCCATGCCCGTGGGAAAATGGATGAGGGAAACCGGGAATGTGAATGACCAGATTTTGAGGCTGATATTCTCCATACTGGAATTTGAGTCCGGAAGCATCTAAAAGATTACCGGCAAATCGAAGACGAAGCCCTCCACTGCCCTGTGCCACCTTCCAGGATTTCAAAATCCCAAAATCCGATGGCGCTCCCAACTCGGCAATGACCCGAAACACTTTTTCTGCGGGAACCGGTCCTTGAATTTCCACATCTCCCCAGGGTCCGGAATCCTTCAACAAGAAGACTCCTTGCGTCACATCAACAGGGATTCCATCATACATGCCGTGTACATCGGACAATTTAACCCGATCGGGTTCCACGACCACTGTTCCTCGAATGTGTTCGGTCGTTGGCCAATCGGGAATGGTCACATAGCCATCGGTTAAATGAAAGGTTCCGGTAACCGAGGTTCCGACATCTTCGCGCGTAGAGCCGGTGACTCGGGCTTCGGCAATGTCCAGTTTTCCTCCCCACTGGCCTTTCTCCCAGAGGGACACGATGCCTTCCGGAATCCACGATTTGGGCACATAATGTCGAATCATTTCGAGATCGACATTTGAGGAGCGCATGGAGAGCCCCATCATCTGATGTCCATCCTCCAACACTTCAATATTGGCCGTCCCACCAAGCGTCAGAGATGAACTGGAGAGGTCGATTTTTGTCAGATGCAGTTGGGATGTTGTGGCATGCTGAACCCATTTCACCTGAGACTGTACATTGATCGTATCGGGAAACTCCGATAGCGATTCTCCATTAGGCAGGTATTCTCCAAGTTGATTGACTTCCACGTGGTCGGCTCTCACCTGTCCAGAGAATGTGACCTGATCGAATACAACTGGACGACTTCCAATGGAAGGCACCGGTGAACTGCTGAGCAGGGCATCAAGTTGTCCTTGAATGTGAAAGGGAGCGGACCGCTGGGTTTGCCGAAGTGTCCCGGACAACTCGAAGGTGGAGGAAACCGATAAACCCTTATGTGTTGTTTCAGATAAGCAGGCCACATCTTCTATGACAAAACCTCGAACGATTTCCCGAGGAGACTCATCAATAATGATGATTTTGCCTCCTGTGACTATGAATTTCCCCATCACGAGAAATTTCGCTAGTGAGGCAATCGGAGAATCGTCGCTGGCATGAGTCAGGAAACGCCATTCCCCTGCTGAATCGCGCCGAATCTCAATTTCCGGACCTTCCACCAGGAATTCCCGCACTACAATCTTCTTCACCAACAACTGCCCGATCCCAAGCTCCAAACTCATCGATTGTGCCCGAAACACCGCATGAGATTCCGGTTGTTCCTTGACCACGATGTCTGAGACCAGAAAATGCGGATGGGGAAATAACGCAAAGGAGGTCTGCCCCACACTCACATGAGAGCCAAACGTTTGTTGAATTTGTTGCAGGGCCAGCGTCTTGAGGTAATCCGGATTTAAAAACCAGGGGAGGACAATTAACGTTCCCGTCAAGGCTATGGCAGCCAGTCCGCCCAACCAGAGCATCTGTTTGACTGAAAATCGCACTACCGCATTCTCTCCGGATCGGCGGGTAAGGCAACCGTGGTATGCCGTTTATGAATTGAGGAAAACCATGAACGTCTGCTATGCATCATACCGAAATTCCTCAAAAATGTGTGAAACTTTCTCAAATTCCGCATGCTTTCCCTCATACACTCGGGGCAAACCGGGCATAGAAAGTACTTGTTCCAAGTGGCGGATCTACCTCAAACGCGGACAGCCAAGAATGATGATAACTCCCATCTGACCTCCCTGATGGTGTCTCCTCAACGATTTCTTGACACCTCTCCAGGGCTACGATATTCTGCCATACCGGCATGGCCATCCGGCCATTCGTGACACGATTTCCATCATTACTAGCTGTTGTTCTCCAACCAATTTTGAAAACCACGCATACGGTCCTCACCCGAACCCAAGTCGCCGCTCTCCTGAAATTTTACGACCGACCTCATCCGACTCAGCCGCATCGCACCATTCGCGGGTATGATAAAGCGCACGCGCTTCGAACGGCACGAATGTGCGTGGCAGTAGCAGTAGCCTTGGGGCATAGGGTGCCCCGCCTGCGTCAATTTGAGGCCGCGTGCCTGCTTCACGATATGGGCCGGGCCGGGCTTGACCCGGTGCTGTTTGGCAAAATCTGGTCATGGGCCAGAGAACAAGGTATTCCCACCAGGCCACGGGAATGGCGAGCTCTCCATCCGCAGACCGTCTATGGCCGGGAAACGCAGGCTTTCATCACGCACTATCAAGAGGCCTTACAATTGCGAGGGCTGCCTCTCACCCCTCAGGTCAAGGATCATATCGAAATGCGATTGGGATTTGCCCGACGCCTCGGGAAGCAACTCCGTCCCATCAAATCAGTAATACAGACGTTAGACATTCCCTGGGCGTCCTGGATGGGAAAAATCATGCTGTACTATTATTATCCCGAAAAACTCGAGGGTGCGCCTTTCTGGATGCATCAACTCGGAGAAATTTTAGTCGCCTGCGAAAACCTCGAGGCGTATAGTAATCAACGGCGAGGGAAGGACTACTATGCCCGCTCAGGGGAAAGTTTTCAGGCCGCCTTTACCTTTCTCCGGCAGCTCATTTCCCGGCAGATCGTGAGTCAACAGGTCTTTGACCACATATGCCGGCTCACCAGGGAAGGGTGTTTTACCACGATTTTACGCCAGGCCCGCGGGGGCAAATTGTCACCGGCTGAACACCGGTTTTTACAAACCGTGCCTGTGTAACCACCTGTATGTCTGTCATAACCCACTACATTCAAATCTCCATGAACGGAGATTCGCATATTGAAAATCTGACGCAACGCGTGCAACAAACGCTTTCCGATTCCGGATTGCAGGGAGGAATCCTGACGCTGTTTGTCAAACATACCACCGCGTCGGTCATGATCATTGAAGATGAACCCGGCATCCGTTCAGATACACGGACATTTTGGAATCAAGCGATTCCCGCCAATCCCCAATGGGAACATAATACGCGGAATCCCGGCGAAGACAATGGCCACGCTCACCTTCGAGGTCAATTGCAAGGACCTTCCCTCACCATTCCCTTCGAGAAAGGGGCCATGACCCTTGGCACCTGGCAGCAACTCGTCCTGATCGATTTTGACACCCGGCCCAGAACCCGGGAATTGGTCGTTCAACTCATGGGGGAATAGTCCGCAGAAAAGAATTTGCATGCGTCTTCAACGTCACGAATATAACCATTCTACAGGATGGTATGGGATGATCCTCCTGGTGGCCGTGTGGAGCGTTTTCCCTAGGAACACAACAACGGGAGAGGAATTTCTTTCCAGCCCCTCTGTGG
>JAOUGQ010000126.1 GCA_029865515.1 Nitrospirota bacterium | reverse complement strand
CGGGAAGGACATATTACTGAAAATGAAGCACGGATTCGGGCCAGCAAAGCCATGCAAGAAGTCATCGCCCAGGAAGTCGCCCGTCTGCTTACGCAGTCCGTGTTCAGTACCGAACCGGTGTCCAACGGCCAGAGTATCCCCAACGCCTGCCCTGATTAACCCACGGGCTGCCTAGCTTCTTTTTTGAAAAGGGGATTTCTATGCCCGCACAATGGCGCGAGTGGATTTGTATCCCAGGGCCGATTCAGACCGGTTAACAGGAGAAGTCTTGCTGTAACCCTTGAAGAATGCCTACCCATTCTTTGGTCTTGGCGATGTGGCGCTGGTGGCGTACTCTTAAGGATTCAGTGTCGAAATTCACAAGTGCCTTGAGATCTTTTTGGGATTTTTCCACCATTTCAGTAGCATGTGAGAGGAATTCACATACGCCCTTAGAAGCCGGTGGCTGTCCTCCTGCCCGTTCGAAGAGTGCTAACGCTTGATAGCCTTGTTCTTGCCCTCTAAAGAGGGTTTCTGCTGCCTGATACAGGAACCGGGTTTTTTGGCTTTCTTCATTTTTGGCGATCAGCGCTGCCATAAGGGCAGCCTTCCCCATGGACAGGGCCGCGCCTTCAGGATCTCCATTCGCAATGGCGTCCTCGGCTCGTTGCTCCAGTCGGTCCATTTCAGCTAGTTCTCCAACCACTTGGGTGTAACCGTTTTCCCCCCACGCAATTCCCAGTACTATAAAAAAAAGGCATCCTATCCATGCCGGTCGAATGGAGAATATCTTCATATCGTCAGAAGAAGAGCGTCCAGACGCGGTATTATGGTTTGGAGATTGTACCGGGTCGAGTCGGACAGACTATTGAATTTGTCCGTCCATATCAATTTGTTTGTAGGTCCAATTGGTCGCTTCGCGGAGCTCCTCCATTTCTTTTGATGTGTCGTAGATCAGCCAGACTTTTGTCTGCAGTTGAGTAATGGGAGGAATGGATTTTTCATTTCGCAGTTTGCCTAAACCCCACACGACCTCTGTAAGAATTGGGAAATTAATGTCTTCGGCTGTTTTCATGTTTTTTAAGTTTTCTTTGAGGTACTCAAGAAGGGGCGGAGTGATGTCCGGATCTCCCGTGCGTGCCCCGACTTCTCCCAGGGCCTTGGCTGCCGCCGCACGGATGTTGGTGTGAGGATCCTTTTGGAAGATTTCTGTCAAAAGTGGTATGGAATCGGACCCTGATGCGGAAAGTGCCACAATGGCCTCTTCAGCCAGCTCCTCATCGTTGAGCATAGCTTTGAGGTATGGAATCGCCTCATTAGACCCAACTTGAGGTAGGAGTGAAAGGATTTTGAGCTTTCGCTTATTAAGAGTTTGAGGGTTCTTGAGTAGTTGAAGTAAACGATTATCATGCCCCCATTCCGCTGCAAGCATGACCGGAAAGTCAAATGTTCGAATCCGTTCGGCTAACTGTTGAATGGCAAAGGGCCCGGATTGGGGAGCATTGGCCGCCTTCGCGGCTTGGCCGGGATCTTCGAAGGTAGTTCGCGCTTCTTTGTACCAGCCTAAGTCTCTTCCATCCAAGAGATAGGAGAACAGGCAGGCAGGTCCTTTCCAGAGACGGGCTGGTGCATCGATATGGTCCGCATCACCGCCGGCGCGAGTGGTCCCAGCCCATTTTTTCTGTTCCTCGCATTTGACGTTCACCATCACATCGAATGGCTCATCACGATTGGTCGCAACGGTATAGCCCAATTCCCCTAAGCGTTGACGGACAATATCCTCAATGGCTGTTCCGTCCACCTTGCCACGTTCTGTCAGAGCAAGGACGTGAATCCGGATAGTTTGAATTTTATCGAGTTGCGTTTTTTGTTCAGGGGTGAGATAAGTCCGGCGTGCCAACCCCTCTGAAACGAAAAGTCCAATGAGCAAAAAGACCATTAACACAATTGTCACCCATGCCCTCATGCCTGACCTCCCTCCGTGCAATATTGGTGGGGAATTAACTGATGTGACCAGATAAGTCTAATTGTTTATAGGTCCAACTGGTGGCCTCCCGTAGGTCGGCCATTTCTTTTGAATTGTCAAAAATGACCCAAATTTTCTGTTGAAGCTCTGCTATGGGTTTAAGGGAAGGCTCCCATCGTTGCTTTCCAATAGCCCAAACCACTTCGGTGAGGAGGGGGAAGTTAATATCTTGAGAGGTTTTCAATTGAGGTAACAGGGAGGAAACATACTGAACCAGGGGAGGGATTGGTCTAGGGTCTCCCGTCTTAGCTGCAATATGGCCCAAGGCTTTTGCCGCTTCCGCCCGAATACCGGCTTGCCTACTATTTTGAAATAAATCGATCAGTAATGGAATGGAATCCGCTCCGGCTCCAGCGAGGGCGTTGATGGTTTCTTGCTGTAAGTCCGTGGATTCAAGGAGTTTGGTCAGTTGAGGGAGCGCTTCTTCAGCATGCAGGTCACTGAGGACAGAAAGGATTTTGATTTTTCGGAGTTTGGACGTGTTGGGATTCTCCAGGAGTTTGAGCAGGCGACCCACTTGGCCCCATTCGGCCGAGAGAAGGACAGGGAAGTCATATTCAGTGAGCCGTTGGTTGAGATGGTCCATGGCAAACTTTCCGGCATCCTCAGCCTGCGCCTTTTGTGCGGCCTGTCTTGCATCTGAAAAGGTGGTGCGCACCTCTTTTTTCCATTGCAAATCCTTTTGTTGCAGGAAATAGGTGAGGAGGCACGCAGGCCCCTTCCATAGCCTGTCAGGAGCGTCAGTCAGTTCTACATCTCCTCCGGTTGGAGAGGTTCCGGTCAACGTCTTCTGTTCCTCACATTTTACTTTAACTTCAATATCGTGAGACTGAGACCGCTCGGTAGTCACCGTATACCCAATTTCTTCTAAGCGCTCCTTGACCGTTGCTGCAAGGGGCTTGGCGTCATAAGCCCCTTTTTCAGTTAAGGCCAGGATCTCGATCAGAATGGTCTGGGCTTTTTCTAATTGAGTTTTTTGCTCTGTCGTCAGATGGATGCGACGTGCTTCTGATGGAGTGCTCCCGAAACACAATATCACGATGATGAAGAACGATGGCCAGGTCTTCATAGCAACCTCCTTGGCATTGTACATTTTCGCCATTGTGGGTTACAAAGCAGACGGTGCGTAAGGGAAAAAGATTAACCTTAAAATGAGGTTTACCAAATTTTTTTCAATATACTCTCCAGATTCAGTCTGGAGCAACTCAAGCTGGAAGGGATACTTCCCTCCAGGAAAAATTTCTGGTGGCTCTAAGTATCATTATGTTTTAGTGCGGAAATGTGTTGAACAACTGAATGATTTTCAGAAATTGGTCTTATCCGGCACACTTAATGGCCCATCAGGATGATGTGGGATATTTGACAATGCCCTTCCAGCAAGGCGAACGAAATGAGGAATCCGCAGCCTAGAGAGAAGTCCGTTGAGGCCTTCTAGCGAGGGGAATACTACTGGTGGATTTTGCAACGTTCTCCTTAGACGAGTTGAACCCCTGTCAGTCTCCGGCTATACTCCGCGAATGCTACAGGCTCCCAAATTTGCGTTTTTAGGGGCGGGCAATATGGCTGAAGCCCTGGTGTCCGGAATCCTTAAGGCCCAACTCGCGCCACCAGCCAATATTTCCGCCACGGATATTTCTACAAGCCGGCTAGAGTATTTCCAAAAGACTTTTCAGATTCAGTTGGGATCTCACAATGCTCAGGAAACAAAACGAGCTGATGTTATTATCCTATGCGTGAAACCTCAGGTCATGGATACCGTGTTATCTGAGATCAGGGGGGAGCTTTCGCCTGAACAATTACTGATTTCTGTGGCAGCGGGCTATCCGTTGAAGCGTATCCAGCAACATATTGGAGAAAACGTTTCACTGGTACGTGCGATGCCGAATACTCCTGCAGTCATTCAGGAAGGGGTGACGGCTTTAGCCGGTAGTTCCGGTCTTCCCACTCATCAGCTCGAACTGGCTCAAACAATTTTTGAATCCGTGGGGAAAGTAGTCATCGTTGACGAAGCCTTAATGGATGCCGTAACGGGATTGAGCGGAAGTGGTCCTGCTTATGTGTACCTAATGATTGAAGCCCTTACAGATGGCGGAGTACGGGTCGGTCTTCCACGGGCAGTGGCCGGTGTTCTTGCCGCGCAAACGGTGTTAGGGGCGGCACGCATGGTGCTCGAAACTGGAGAACATCCTGCTTTGCTTAAAGATCGGGTGACTTCACCAGGCGGAACTACCATTGCGGGTCTTCAGCAATTAGAAGCCGGCCGGCTAAGGGCTACCTTTATGAAAGCCGTCGAGGCTGCCACCAATCGGTCTCGTGAACTTGGTCAATAAGTGAGACATGTCGCCTAGATTCAAGGCACATGGAATGGGGTATTTTTGAAAGGAGCACACCGTGCAGTATTGGGTAAAAGTCATCTTTATTGACAATAAGGAATTGGAATTCAAAGATGCTATCCGTCATACCATTAGTGATGATATGGAAATACTCGAAATCGATACGCCGAGGGAAGTCACCATCATTCCCCTCAAGCAAATCAAGTATTTTTCTTGCGACGCCAGCGTCTTTGGCAAACCAAAAGCCGTGTCGTAGAACATGGTGTGGGTCTCTCAAGGTTTGGATTCCCGGACCCGAAGAGATTATATAGCGCAGGATTCCATAAATTAGATGAAGTTATTTCTCAATAAATCGTAATTCGGTGGGTTTTTTTAACCTATTGACTTGAAAAAAGAAAAACACACTATCCGTACTTTTTTAAGAGAGAAATACAAAATGCCTTCTTGCCTAATAAAGAACTTTGTGACAACATGACCTTATTCTACCTCATGTGCATCCTCCTCCTATTTACACCTAACTCCAGGACGAGAAGATAAGGGTAAGATTCGTAAAAGGAATGATGATGGTCATGGAAACAATTAAACAAATGAGTAAGCAGATCGGACTGGTTGTTGCATTATTAGGAGGGCTGCTGATTCTTTGGGAGCTTCCTCAACACGAATACAACGCTCTCTCTCACCAGGAACGGATCGCGCAATTGGGGACGAAGCTCCCTGCGTATGAGGTGAAGACGTTTTTGCGGCATATCGAAACTCGGCTACCATTCTATCGCGAAGAGTTTCAGCAAGCTGAAAAAAAATCCGGTATTCCGTGGACATTGTTGGCAGCCATGGCCTATCAAGAGTCTAAATGGAATCACAAAGCCATCAGCCCAACGGGAGTCCGAGGTATTATGATGCTCACCCGTTCGACAGCCTCTGATTTGGGAATTAATAATAGGCTTGACCCTTCGACAAGTATTGCAGGCGGGGCACGATATCTATCGTATTTACAGAAGCGGATCCCTGATGACATTCGGATGCCGGATCGCATATTTGTCGCCCTTGCTGCCTATAACGTTGGCATAGGTCATATTCGCGATGCTCGAATGCTGGCTGAACGTTTAGGGAAAAATTCGTCTCAGTGGGATGATCTAAAAAGTGTGCTTCCCCTCTTAGCTCACAAAGAATATTACCAGGATCTGCCTCATCGCTATGCTCGCGGGTGGGAGCCGGTGCAATATGTGAAGCGTATTCGAGCTTATCGAAACATTCTTCACCAAGTTGTGAAGCGGGAAAGCAAAAATCCGCAAGTCGATATTTAAACCCCCTCCTCATTTATTCAGTTCAAGGTGTATAGACTCTCAGCTGTAACTTCGCCTTAGCGTCATTCGCTCTTTTAATTCGGTTAACCTCCCGCTCTGGTCTTTTCTCTTTCCAGTTTAGGTGACAAAGCGAAAAGTCGTTGTGTTCCGGCGCATAGGAAAAATGATGCCGTATCCCTAGGAGTTTGGGCTATGGATTTATTTGCGAAGAAAGGAATGAGGGTAAAATTAACCCTAGGGCCCGTGGACGCCTAAGGGTTCGTCGGGTTTGGCGCGTTCGATTGAGAGGGCTGTGTCGTTTGGCAAAATGTGGGCTTTTATCTTGTCTCCAAACTTCAACGATTCGGATAGGATTGTTTTAGGAGTGACCTCTATACGGATTTCTCCCCGGTCTCCACGTACGACATAAAAGGCCCCATCGATCATTAAAACTTCCGCCACAACCGTGCGTATTTTGGGGGACTCCTTGGGAGTAACTTTCTCCGGGGAATCTTTTGTTGGGGGTGCCGATTCTAATGAAGGAGTAAACGCAACGGGAGGGGCCGTGGGAGTAAGGGGCCTGGCAGCCTCCTCTAAGCGGATGCCAGGGGTTTCACCTGGTTTCGCGCGGACAATAGATAGGGCTCGGTCTTCCGCCGTGACCCGAGCCTTGATCCGATCCCCAAACTTAAAGGATTCTGATAATTCCGTTTGAGATGTTACCTCAATCTGAATCTCTCCATAGTCGCTCCGAATAATATATAGGTTCCCATCCACCATTAAGAGGTCTGCGATAATAATCCGTACATCAGACTCTTTTGGAGGAGAAGGCACTGGTAGGGGTATTACTGTTTTTGCCGATGGTGATTGGCTGGATGATGGAACAGCTGGGACAGGAGAAGAAGCGGGAGCGACACTGGACGTTCCAACAGATTCACCGGGTTGTGCTCTCGTAATCGAGAGCGCCTCGTCGTTGGGCAAGAGGATGGCTTTTATGCGGTCGCCGAACTTGAATGTCTCCGAAAGTTGAGTCTCAGGAGTGACTTCAATCCGAATTTCTCCCCGATCCCCCCGGATTACGTAAAATGCTCCATCGACCATCAGGAGATCCGCAACAACTGTTCTGGTCTTTGGGGAAGGAGGCGGTTGAAATACGGCTTGGGCTAACTGTGAATCCTCCCCCCCGGCTGCGAAGAGCGGTTGAAAGATCAAAAACCCCAGGCAGACCCCAAGTCGCAATAAAGACCGAGGGGAATGAAAAAAGTCTGTTGAGGGAGGTAGGTGAAAGAGCTTCATGCGATTACCAGCAAAACACCTGAAGCGTTTTTCAGTTTCGTGGTGCCGAGGCGCAGAATCGAACTGCGGACACCAGCCTTTTCAGGGCTGTGCTCTACCAACTGAGCTACCTCGGCACAAGCGTAAAACCAATACCTTCAAAATGATTTTATAACATAAAGACTACTTCCTTTTCCAACAAATTGCGGTAGCCATTTCTTGTCAATGGCTTTCCTGGAATTCACAAAACTCCCTAATCAATGCTATCAGCATTAGCGAGGGGAAAAGGTCTGTTTCGAGAGGCTGGCACTTAGGCCTCTCTACGCCTTGTGTACCGTTTGATATCCTAATTTTGTTTCGAATGTACCCATTTGACATTTCCCATGATTCACCAATTGTCAGAAGATCAGAGGAAATTCTTGAAAAAGTTTGTTTATAGCAAGGTTTCACAGAGCAAGGAGAACAAGCTTACAGGTGGAAAAGAAGGTCCTACGAGGCGGGAACATGCGGCCTGCGGACCCTTTGGTTAGACTCAGGACATGCTTTTTCAACATTCATCCTATTCAAGCTGAGGTCTACGAAAGCCAGAAACAGCTTCTTTTTTCTTGCTATCGATTTCTTGGAGTATTGAGGTGGCAAGTCAAAGTTTGCCTTCGGAGCAATGGGGGAAAATACTGACTAATTGTTTAACGGAAGGAAGTTTAAAGAGAGGAGACGGGTTACAGCTACGCTTCAACCTCAGGATGGATTTAATGGCTATGTTATTTGGTTTCCGTTCGCCATCCTTTGGACTGCAAGCATTGGTCAAGATCGCGTTTCGCCGACTGATTGGCCGATTGGGTGTTAATTCCTTCCCTGACCCCGGGTTTTCCCATTTGACCACTGGCTATGGCAGGGCTGCTTGGGGACATGAGAACTTGATTCTGGCACTCCAGTCTATCTGCTTCAAGATCCGCTCCAGTAGCGCCAGATTTTACGTAATGGACCTCGGCGCATCCATAGATGAACAGGCTTGCGATACCAATCAGGTGTAGCATTTTTATCATGACATCTCTCATTTTTGGGGTTGATTAAAGATTGCTTTAAATTGATTTGAACCGTGAGGA
>JAOUGQ010000125.1 GCA_029865515.1 Nitrospirota bacterium | reverse complement strand
ATGAAAGCCCGCCTGCGTCTGGAATAAGGTTCCTTCCTGGATAACAGCCATTTTAAAACTGGGCAGTTGTCCAAGGGACACTCGTATAGGCCGACCCAAGAATGCTAGGGTTTTTTGTGATGGTCAGCCGAGGTGACTCATGATGCCCACTCCTTCTCATTCCTCCTTTCTGAAGTCTCCGCCGTCATGGCTGTGTGAACTGCCGAAAAAAGATCCCTGGTCGAGACCCTTTGCCGAAAGCCTCTTGAGCCACTTGGATCTCTATGAAGGCGCTACCATACTGGATGTGGCATGTGGTGATGGGATTCCCGCCTTCCATCTCGCCCATCGGGTCGGACCAAGTGGCCGGGTCGTCGGAATCGATTTGAATCATGCACAACTGGTTCGATCCTGTGCGGTACAAGGGCCGTATTTTCCCTGGTTGGAATTTCGCCATGGGGATGTCCGGATGTTGCCATCTGATCTGGGCCAGTTCGATCGCATTACGGGCAATTTGTCCTTCATGTTTTTTCGCCCTCAACGGCAGGAAGCCCTTCAGCAATTAGTACATTTCCTCAAGCCTAGCGGCCAACTGGTGCTGACGTTTCCCTCACTCGGAACGTTTGATTCCTTATGGAAACGCGTTGACCGGGAAATGGTCCAGCAAGGGTTGACGAAAGAACGAGAGCGGTTCACCGACTATCTCGCCGAACGGCCTTCTGCGGCGGATGCCCGACAATGGTTGGAAGCCTGCGGATTGGAAAAAATCGACGTCGCGGAATATCCTCTGGAAGTGCACACAGGTCCGGGAGACGAATTTCTGTTTCACCCCTTGCTTCGGGGCGGCTTTCTGGATGATGTCTATGAATGCTTCACCGATCAAATATTGGCAGAACAATTCATGCAAACCATTTCCCTGGATGTCCAAACTTTCGTGCCTCTCGTTGCGCAACGCTGTGTCATGTCTGCCTGGCGCGCGGGAATTTCTCCGCCGTCAACCGAACACCTCGGAGTGGCAGGATTCAGAGCACAGGTAAAGGCAGAGCAATGAATGAGGCGAAAGACATGTACCTGTACCCTCAATGAAAAATTCCAACACACGAATTTCTCATCAGGCCCTGTCAGGATATGATGTATCTATGCCGTTTTTTTCTCGTGACCGAATCCAAGCTTGGTGAGGAACAGGAATGTGAAAGTTGGCAGATGGGGCATAATCGTCGGAATTTTGGGTTTAGTCTGTGTCGGAGGATGGGCTATCGTGATCAGGATGCCAGGAAGTAGTTATCAAGGAGCGTTGCCACCAGCGACCGACGAGGAGCGGGCTTTGGAGCAGGAACTCCACACGCATGTGCACACGCTTAGCGGGCAAATCGGCGAGCGCAATCTTTTTCACTACGACCAACTTCTGCTCGCGGCGGAATACATTCGCGCTGAATTCGAATCGACCGGATATGTTGTCCGCAAACAAGCATTCGACGTCTCCGGAACAACCTGCGAAAACATCGAAGTGGAAGTACGTGGCACTGATCGACCGGAAGATATTCTGATTATTGGCGCACACTATGATTCTGTTAAAGGAAGTCCCGGCGCAAATGATAATGGCACGGGGGTGGCGGCGATGTTGGTTTTGGCCAGACAGTTCGCCCATGCACCGGCATCACGCACCATCAGATTTGTCGCCTTCGTCAACGAGGAACCTCCTTTCTTTCAAACCCAAGACATGGGCAGTTGGGTTTATGCCAAGCGCAGCCGTCAGCGCAATGAACGCCTCGTCCTCATGCTCAGCCTCGAAACCATCGGGTATTATTCGGAAGCTCTTGGCAGTCAAAGTTACCCCCCGCCACTCAGTCTTATCTACCCGTCAACAGGAAATTTTATCGGGTTTGTGAGCAATCTCGCGAACAGCGATTGGGTGCAGCGGGCAGTTGGAAACTTCCGGCAGCACACACAATTTCCTTCGGAAGGTGCGGCGTTGTTCGGATGGTTGCCCGGGGTGGGTTGGTCCGACCATTGGGCATTCTGGAAAGAAGGATTCCCGGCCATCATGGTCACCGATACCGCACTGTTTCGAGATCCCTACTACCACACGGCTCACGATACGCCTGATCATATTCACTATGACCATTTCGCACGCGTGACCGCCGGCTTGCATCAGGTGATTGAAGACATCGCCAACAAACCCTAGTTTCGATTTCCTAACAGGCTATTCAAAACTTCCTGCAAGTATTGGGAAGTGATGAGAAGCTTCCAGCTTTGAAGGAAGTATAAAGTCCCTTTTTTTGTTGGGGGCTGGATAGGGAGGTCGAGACTTAGGCGGGATATATCAACGAACAACGAGACAAGCAATAAGGGCATTCCCGCAGGTGGTTGCCGGAAATCCATCCGTGATTTCTCAAAAATAAATTCCCGGCTACTAATGATCATCTGTCTGGGGCATAAGACCGGCCATTGGAAAAAACTTGCGCTATCGACGCTGAAGGATCGGCGCCTAAGTCAGAACCGGCATGAAAGGTCCTGCCTTCAACTCTTGGTCATAGACTCCGCAGAGGGTTTCAGGCAAGTCTTTCTTCCGATACAATCCGGTTAAGACCTTATGTTGGCTTCCACCCACTGGGCGAGTCCCTCCCAAGACCTTTTTCTGAGCCTCTCACCAGGCGTGGTGCATGTATGGCGCGCTCACCTGGAAGATTCACCTCTGCAAGCCTCCCGCTACCTCCCTTACCTTGCTGCGGATGAACGTGCCAGAGCTGAACGGTTTCGGGTTCCTCACCCCCAGTACCAATTCGTCTCAAGCCGGGGTATTCTTCGAAGGCTTCTCAGTCATTATGTGGGCGTACCCGCGGCCAACCTGCGGTTTGAGACCAACCCACAAGGAAAACCTGCACTGGCTGATCCTTCTTCTTTGCCTTTGCAATTTAATGTCTCGCATACAAGTGGGGTAGCGTTGCTGGCTATCACGGTTGAGCATGCAGTTGGAATCGACGTGGAAAAGATAGACCGGGTCCTCAGCAACGATGACATCGCCGCCCGCTATTTTTCACCACGTGAGGCGGCCCATCTTGCGTCCCTTTCACCTGACCTTCGGACGCGAGCGTTTTTTACTTACTGGACGTGTAAGGAAGCCTATCTCAAAATGCGGGGGATAGGATTATCGGGTGGATTGGATCAATGTGAGATCTCACTGGATCCGGATGGCGTGAAAGCCAATATTTCGTTGACGGATAGATCAAGCCGGGAAGACGAATGTTCACTCTTTCGGGCCCATGCAGGCCAGGCACACATCGGGGCGCTGGCAGTGAATTGTCCTTCGGTTGAGGTTTCGTTTTGGGATTGGCAGGATTAATTTGTGGGCTCTCCTTTAAAAAGAACAGGTTCGTTGCCTTGTAAATGGTCGGGTGTGAGCCAGTATGTCCCTCCTAAACTTGCATCCCAAATGGAATGAGCCACTTGTTCATTCCCTGCCGTCACCGCATAGGCCAAGCATCCAAACAATCCGCCCAGTCCCGCATAGACAACCTTGAAGGGCGTGTACAAAATAGATAATGCCCCACTTGCGATTTGAAGTCCTAAAGAGGAATCTTCGGCTGTTGCCGAACTTTCGGTAGCCATCGGCTGGGTCACGACAGGCGCGGCAGACATTTCATCTGGGGCTGATTCTGTGAAGACCGTCACATGTTCTCGAGAAGTCCCCGTTGATTCCACGGGCACGGGTTGGGCAACAGTGGTTGTGTCCGAGGGGTCCAGAGGTACTGGCGTTATCGCGGATGCCTTTTGTTCCGTTTTTATCACTGGAGTCACCTCCTGTTGGCGGGCATGAGAGGCTTCTGGCTCCTTCCAGGATTTTTCCAGAGCAAGGACTGTCAGTGCCTCCACCACTTTTTCAGATTCGACAACAGGTTCAGGATTCCAGGCCATAGCTCCAAACGCCGCCTGGCCTGTTTCCGCATGGATCCCTTGAATTTCTACGCTAATCATTTTGTTGGGTTGATTTCCACCACTTATGGGATCCCTGCGATTGACCAGTGTTTCATCTACGTGGACAAAGACCATCATGGTCGCTCCCACCTTATGCGCCACAGCCTGTACTTGAGCCTGTACTCTTGTCTTATCTCCAGGAGCAACATCCTGAGTTGTCGGATCTTTTTCCACCCAGCGATTCACCACAAGTAATTGATGGTCGTTCAACCAAGATATCGCCTGATTCACAGCCCCTGAATGATTTCCTCTCACGACGGCCCTGGTCCCTGTTTGAGGCAGGGCGATCCGAGAGCCTTCCGCCATGAAGGTTTCGTGACCTTTTGGGGTACTGGCACACCCCAACACCATACTGAAAACACCAAGTAGGCCGATAAGATTTTTATAATGACGAATACAGGAGTGTCGCATACTGGATTTCCCTTCGTGGCCATCTTAATGAAGAAATAAAGATTCGTGGTAACAGACACCACTCAGATGCAATTCTTGAAATCCCTTTCAGAAAATATATGTAAAAAGCCTGCCGATGGAAGTTCGTCATTCAAGAATTTTTGATAATGAATTGGATGTACTCTCCATTTTGATGGAGAAACAACCACTCCAATCCAGGGAAAAAATTTTCCTAGATTACCACAAATTGTAGCCTTATGGAGAGCATCCTACCAGGCTTGGTATCTCTATTTTTGTGAATTCGTGCTTGCTCTCATCTTGTGGGTTTGGTAGCCGAAACATTTTTTTGGCGGAATAGAAAAAAACCTTTTCATCCTTCAGGGAATGGTTGTAAACCTTTTGGCACATTATCTGAAGAAATCTTTCCCCTTTCTACCGTATTCAATCTGCCGGAATTGCGTGAGTGCCAACTTCCCTATATGCTAATGGTTGACATGTCGGTAACCATGCAATAACGATCTTCGTGTAATCCTCTCTGCTTCAACCTCATATGGCTTTACGTATTCTGTCATTTTTTATTGAAGGGGTGACCTGGCGAGTAGCACAAACCCCTACCGGCTATTGCCACCGAGACCTTTCGAGCATGCCGGAATGGAATCCCGGTATTCCCTCTGGCGTACCCCAGGACATTGTCGACAGCACCTTTCGGCAATTTGCCTCTGAGGATGATTCCCTACAACCCCATAATATGACTTTCAAATTGACCTATCGAGTCGGGCATTCCAACATTGAATGTTTTATCTTTTCCTCTCCTGAGGGGGATCTTTTTGCCGTCAAGATTCCGCCCGTCACCTTTGCGGCCCTTCAAGAAGCCCTCCCGTCTCAAACCATTCCCCGCATGAGGGTCGCCCGTATTGCCGTCCAACAAGCTATCGCCTTCGGGTTACCCGGCATAGAGCTTTTGCCAGGAAGCCCAATATACGAAGCAGTCAAATCACAACTTTCTGGATCCAGCCTTCAAACTTCCCAAAAATGAGGCTCCCGCTTCAGCCCTTTTCTTCGTAGGTTCTTTTTCCAGATTCCTCTTCTATTGGCCTTTCAAAGGTTGATTTGTGCCGACATGATTGATGGTGGACGCCCTGTTCATTAATCTCACCGCTAGAATCGTTTGTGTCCATATTGCATATATTGATAATTCATGTTTTTTAATAGGTTACATTCCCATAATTTAATCCACTGAAATTGTGGACAATGCTGTGCATAAGATATTCACAACTTTCCATTCATCATAATTTATGGCTCATTCATCATTTTGCCCAAATTTTAATCATTGTGTGTTGAAAAAAAATCCATACAAAATCTATGGTGAGGGTATTCCCCAAGTCCCATTACGTATGTAAAAATAGGGGACATATTTATAAGAAGTATCAACCGGACTCGATCCTAGAAGAAAGTGAAATTTTCCCTTGTAGTTTCAAAGGAATAAATTTTGGCTAGCAAAAAATCTACCGCGACAAAACGTCAGGTCCTGATCGTGGACGATGAACCTGCTGTCCGACGAACAGTGCGCGGGGCACTTGAATCATCCGGCTTTGAATGTGCCGAATCGGAAAACGGTGCCTCCGCCTTGGCGTGGTTGGAAGAAAATCAGGTGGATCTTGTCATCGCTGATTATCACATGCCCATTATGAGTGGGCTGGCCCTGTTAGAACGCGTCACAAGCAGCTTTAACGGAAAAACCCCTCGTGTGATTCTGCTCAGCGGGGTCATTGAGGAAAAGCAGAAGAACAAAGCCATGGGTCTTGGTGCCTGTGCCGTTATCGACAAGCCGTGTAATTTTCGTGAACTTGTCGAAAAAGTGAACGAGGCCCTGGACTCCTGATTTCCTCCCCCACAGACTGGTTCATCTCTCAATTTGTTCAAGCATTCCTCCTCATCTCTCTGTGAATTGATGTAAACGGTTTTTCAGTTTGACTCCTTCGGAGCACGTTCAGCCCAGGCTAACCCACGCGAGACAGATGTGCTAAAAACGTTGACATTGCCTTAGAAATCAGTCAGTTTGCGCTCTGCCCCAAGGTTCCCAGCCTCTATTATGGTTTGTAAATTCCATTCACTTCTTACCCACTCCCTTATTCTGGTCGCCTGCTTCAATTGGTGGATTTCTCCGCAACCAGCCATGGGGGAAAGCTCAGCTCCAGGAATCCACTGGGGAGCGCTTGCCTTTCCCGATCAGGAACCAGTGCTTGCCACCGGATTTTCAATATTTCGTTTTACTGAATTTAATGGTGAAGGAGAACGGTTCAACGGAATCCGCGAGACCATCGGATTAAATCTGATAACGACAAGTTGGACCCGCCATTGGACCAATCATCTCGAGGGATGGAGCACCAACCTCACTTTCGGGATCGGGCCTACAAGAAATCAACCTTCAGAATTTCTTCAGAACGATTTCATCCACGACAGCCTCTATGGAATTCCGACTGTTCCAGTAGGAGAGAAACGCAAAGAGACGGACTTTACCATTTCCGGTTCCATTACCCGATGGGGGGGGCTCCTGGGCCAACGGCGGGTTTTGTTTCTCGGGGGAGGTGGACAGACGGGAAGCTTATATCATGAATTGTTTGCCCGTGGGGGTTTCCGCCGATGGTCACCGGTGAAAACCATCGACTACCTGAATGGAAAAAGCGACGGATGGCTCGCGTGTTTGTTCAGACCTCTCCGTGTTTCGGGAATGGTGCGGGCGGGGCGAATCGCTACCGGCGCCGCTTTCCATGACTTAGCCAATAACTCGTTTGCGGCACAAGGATCCATCAGCTATGGATGGTATGACGAACACACCCTCCAACCCTTGATGGAGCTTGAAGCAGGAGTAACCATTGATTCCGGAATTTTTAATGGAGAACAGGGAGACTCGTTGGAAGAACGTTTTTGGACCGTTGCGATTCGTGTCCATCCATTTACTTTCGAAACGTGGAACGATCAATTAAATAGTAAAGACTTCGGCCCAACCTATGGAGCCAAAGTCATGCTGGACCTCTCTTTCCTGCTTCCTGATTCCTGGAAAGGTCAATAACTCTCACTCTTATAATGAAGCACTGACACAGAAATCTGGCCCAAAGGGTCTCCGCCCATATTCACCTAGTCACCAGATGCTGGAGTGAGAGGTAGCCGGCTCCAGGACTCTCCGGCATCTGTACTGCGATACAGCCCTCCTCCATTGGTGCCGACATACAATGTGCGTGGATCCTTGGGACTAATCTGAAGACTGCGAATGCTGGCGGCCTCCAACCCTTTGGTTTTCGGTTGCCAGGTTTCTCCTCCGTCCTCACTTTTCTGAACCCTGTCGCTCGTCGCCAAATACAGTGTTGAGGGTTTGGTGGGATCCAGCTGGATGGCACTCACATAGGCGTGTTGAATGCTTCCCCCGACCTTTGTCCAATGTTCCGCTTGATCAGTCGATTTGTATAGACCATTCGTCGTTCCTGCATACACCACGTCACTATTGGTGGGATCGATAGCCAGTCCGTTCACTCCCAAAGCCATTGACGCCATTTTGGCATCTGAGGCCACCATCCCGGTGGTTTTTTTCTCCCAACTCTCGGTGGCATTGAGGGTGCGATAAACGCCTCCTGTCGTTCCCGCGTACAGGACGTTGGGACGCTGAGGATCCATCGCCAGGGTCACCA
>JAOUGQ010000124.1 GCA_029865515.1 Nitrospirota bacterium | reverse complement strand
CCTGTACCTCACCGATAGTGCCGGGCGCCTAGTGGCCAGCCTGGATGACAAGGCCCCGTATCTCAATGCCGGAGAGAACTGGTGGAAAGGCGCCTTTCATAATGGAGTCGGACAGCCCTATATCGGCCCGATCCAATTTGACGCTCAATACCAGACCTACACCTTCACGCTTGCTCTTCCCATCATGGATAGCTTGCGTTATGAAGCTATCGGCGTTCTTCGTCGCATTTACGACGCCAAGGAGTTTTTTGCCCCGTCCATTGATATCATTCGATTCGGAAAAACAGGGCATGTGATGCTGATTGATAGCCGTGGAGTAGTCTTAAGTTGTCCTATTCTTCCCACCGGAACATCATTAAGCGACCATACGCTCATCCCGTTGGTCACACCGATGCATCCCGGATGGACACCTGCACCCGGTGATGGTCATGGAGGGCAGGCAACCTCCATCATCGGGTTTGCCCCCCTGTCCAATACAAGCCGTATCACGCAATCGTCAAATGAATTATCCTGGCACATGTTTGTGTGGCAATCGTCCGAGGAACTGTTCGGGCCGATCCAACATTTTTTTAAGTGGACCGCCGCCTTTGGGCTCTTAGGAGTGGGGTTACTGGTCACCCTGGGATATTTGGCCGCCCATCGCATTGCGGCACCTATCCGTCAACTCCAGGAAGCCGCCCGACGAATCGGGCACGGGGAATTTCAGGAACCCATTCTTCTCTCCACCGGAGATGAAATTGAGGAGCTGGCCGAAGAAGTGAATCGCATGAACCAGCAACTGGCCTCCCAGTTTGCAGGCCTGGAAAGTCAGGTTGAATTAAAAACCCAGGAGGTCAAATACCTGCAGGAATCAACGACTCAAATCCTGGACAGTGTGCCGGATCCTGTCATTATGATCGGCCCTCAGGAACAGATTGAATACTTGAATCAGGCTTCAAAAGAAGCGCTGGTACCGAATAATGGAAAAGTTGCGGGAACATCCCTCTTTCAATTATTCCAACTCGATCCCCCGACACAGGAAAAGCTGCGGCGGGAAATTCGCCTGGTTCAATCCTCCGTCCTCACCACACCAACAGATGCGAAACCCGATCAACCGATCAAAAAATTGCACGACCCCTTGAGTCCTACAAGTCTGGACCATTCCGGAGGTGACCGGCGGGAACTCCGGTTGAACCAACGGACGTATCGGTACCGGTGGTTTGCCATCCCCGCTCCCCCGGGCAAAGAGCCGGGAATCGGGCTGGTGTTGCGGGATATTACTGAAGAAAGTCTGTTACAAGACCAACTGATTCAAGGCGAAAAGATGGCCAGCCTTGGAGTCCTCAGTGCGGGAATCGGTCACGAACTGAATAATCCCTTAGTCGGAGTCATCGGATTAGGGGAAGCTATTCAGGATGAAACGGATCCAGAGCACATCAAAGAATACGCCAGAGGGATCGTTCAACATGGAAAGCGCATGGCCAGCGTGGTGCGCGATTTTACCGGGCAAGTCGGAAAACAGTTTTCTGAAGCCAAAACCCTTGTCAATATTAATGAACAGCTGGAACGGACTCTCACCGCGGTTCAGGCGGTCTTTCCCTCTTCTCCCGTAGAGGTCAACACCCGACTTGCCCCCTTACCCCCGCTCCCAGCCAAATCCTTTGAATTAGGACAGGCCTTTACCAATGTCATCACTAATGCCTTTCAAGCGATGAAGGACGGCGGAACGTTGGAGATTGCCACGGCGGTGTTGAACAACGAAATACACATCACGATCAGAGACACCGGCAAAGGGATCGAACCTATTCATTTGCCAAAAGTCTTCGATCCGTTTTTCACCACGAAAGGACAAGGAGAGGGATCGGGTCTGGGATTAACCGTCGCCCATCGCATTGTTACCAAATTAGGCGGGCAGATCAGGTTAGACAGTGAAAAAAACCACGGAACGGTCTGTCTCATCATCTTGCCCATCACCTCCAACAAACCCATGGAACACAAGGAGGCATAAGCCATGAGAATGAAAAGACGCCATCCATCTATTGCTCAACGACGAATATTATCCTTACTGGCCATCCTGATGCTCAGTTCCAGTCTGCCACTAAAGGCAGCGACTGACCCTCCCCCTAGAGGTATTTCCCCGGAAAAGGTTGCAGACTATCTGCATGCCATTGTTGAAGCCGACCGAAAAGTCTATACCACACAGATCGTCAAAAGAATGCAGGAGCAAGGGGTGGTGTTGGCCAGGGAAGATTGGGAAAGTAAAAATGCTATTCCGCTACCGGCCCAATTTCTTCATTATTCCAGTAAAATCGTCGCCGAGTCCGGGAGTGGCATTCGATTCCGCCTGATCAGCCTGTGGCCTATATACTTGAGAAACGGACCGGCCACAGAGTTCGAGCGGAAAGCCTTGGAACAACTCAATGCCAACCCCGATGTTCCACAGCGGGAAATCGTCTCAACCGGAAAAAAACAATTTTTCCAGGCGGTGTATGCGGATCAAGCCATTTCTTCTTCTTGCATCACCTGCCATAACTCTCATCCCTTGAGCCCCAAACGGGATTTCAAAATGGGAGATGTCATGGGCGGGGTTGTAATTACCATTCCATTGGAAGACTAACCACTGCATTCTCGATCACGTCTCACGCCGAGGTCGTTCCTGTATGTGTTTCGCTTCGTGAAATTCACTTACCCCCATCTCCCACACCCCCGCATTCCCCTGTTTCCGACTCAGAAGAAGAGCGTGGGCTGGACTCGCATAGGACTCGCGCTCTTCCTCATCGGATTGTGTTTCACCAGCACCAGCTTCGGGGAGGAAATGCAGGAAACACCTCACAGGAATGATCTCCTTCAGATCCCTCGAATCATGAACGATATTTTGACATTAAGCAGTCCCCGGTTTCAGGGACGTCAGGCTGGAACAGCAGGTGGAGAGCAAGCCGCCGATTTTGTCGCTCAACGATTCCACGCTCTTGGACTTCATCCACCGCTCACGACTGACCAGGAAGAAGACACCACCCAATGGCGGCAACAAGCACCTGTCACATCTTCCCAGTTATTCGGTCCAGCCCATGCAGCCTTTTTTCCCATTGGCCGTTCCACCACGCATCATCCACTTCTCTTGATCCCTGAAAAAGATTTTTTACCACTCTTGGATTCCCCTTCCGTCAACCTCACCGCTCCCGTGGTCTTCGTGGGATATGGCATTGTCGATCCAGCCCGAGGGATAGATGATTATCAAGGCCTGGCTGTTCAAAACCGTGTCGTCATGGCGCTACGTGGGAAGCCGCCGACTTATGGTCCCTGGATCACACACGAGGAAAAAGCTCAAATAGCCAAAGACCATGGCGCCGCAGGATTCATCACCCTCACAGGCCCGATCCTCAATCGCTATGAGTCCCGGAAAGGTTTAGGACAGACGCCCATGGCTATCTATTCTGCCGATCCGGAGTCCAGACCAATTCCCGGAATATGGCTCGATGGAAAACTAGGAGAAGACCTTTTCCAGTCGATAGGGTTGTCTCTTCAGCGCCTGCAAACGACACGCAATGACCAACTCGCCACCATCCCTCAGATCTTACCGCTCATTGCACACCTCCAGTGGACCAGCCAAGCTGCTCCAGGCATGCTCACAAATGTGTTGGGGGTACTTCCCGGGAAGGATGCGGGCCATCAGAATGAAGTCATCATCGTCGGGGCACATCGGGATCATTTTGGAGAACAGGCTGGCTTACAATTTCCCGGTGCCGATGACAATGCGTCGGGAACAGCCGTGATGTTGGAACTGGCCAGGGTCCTTTCCCAACGCGCCACCTCACCAAAACATTCCATCCTCTTCGTATCTTTTGACGGAGAAGAGCGAGGGTTGCTGGGATCGACCCTCTATGTCACCCATCCAGCCTTTCCATTGCAAAACACCGTCGCCATGATCAATCTTGATCATCTAGGAGTGGGCAACGGAAAACTCACGGTTGGAGTCACAAGAATGGATAAGCGCGTGGTTCAACAGGCCGCCGAACAAGTCGGGCTACCCGACCACATGCAGATCTATGGGTATTTCCCGGGCGGGGATCATGTACCCTTTCATGAAGTGGAGGTACCTACCGTCACCGTCGTCAGTAGCGGCACGCACCCCCATTTTCATCAACCATCAGACACCGTTGAGACTATTCAACCTGAAATTCTTGAAACCTCTACAAAATTTCTCTTATCACTGATCACGCTGTTGGCTGACCAACCTTAACCCACATGATTCCTCCACGGCCTGAATGGGGAAGGATCAAAGACACGCCACCATGGAGTGAACCTCTCTCATTCTGAGAGGAACGAAGGATGTCGCTGAGCCAGGAGACTGTTCTCCCCCCTGGACACCGATCCTTCGCCGCTGACTCAGGATGACAGGGCGCTGGTTACAACCGTCCACCATAGTTCCACCACTATCTGCATGGGGAACAATTTATGACACGCATCCGTCTGCCCGACATTTGTCATTGGAAATCCATCTCTACGCAGTCATTCCCAACGTCTTCAATCGGGAATCTCTCTGGCCCTCCTTCGGATGGATCCCCGCTGACTACTTGCGGGGATGACAGAAAAGAGTGGTCTTTCCCGACATTGTTTATCCGGAATCCATCTTGCCCTTTTTCAGATGGATCGGCCCTGACACCACTTGCGGGATGACGCAAGAAAAATGGCCTTACAACTCAGAATTTCTGAGATAATCTCTGCAAGATGCGTTTCACACTTCGACAATTCATCTCCAACTGCCTTCTCTCATGGCTTAACTCTTTGATGGGTTAGCCCCTCACGCCCGTCCCTCTCCACGACGGGGCGAGGGCGAATGAGGGTGTGCCACCTGAAAGTTACAATATTCTACTCCGCCTTTTGTTTGACTTTTTCGGCCTTCTTTTCCTTGATCACTTCGATTTCCAATTTGATTTTGACCTCATCGCCCACGAGCATGCCGCCACTATCCAATAATTTGCTGAACTTCATGCCGTAGTCCTTTCGGTTAATGGTGCCTTCAGCAGTAAAGCCTGCGCGTGTATTACCCCAAGGGTCCTGAGCGACCCCATTAAACGTCCCGACTAAGGTGATTTCCTTGGTGACTCCCAATAAGGTCAAATCTCCGAGCGCGGTATACTGGTCACCGCTTTTTTTATAACTTTTCATTTTATAGGTCATAGTCGGGAACTTCTGGACATCAAAAAAATCCGGGCTCCGAAGATGATCATCCCGTTTTTGATGGTCAGTCGTGACCGAGGCGGTTTGAATCACCGCTTCAATCGTTTTAAATTCTTTGGCATCCGGATCCATCTCGACCACACCCGAGTATTCCGTAAATTTCCCGTTGGTCTTGGAGACCACCATGTGCACTACCTGAAACCCAACGGTGGAATGATCATAATCCACTTTCCATTTGGTCATCTCCGCTATGGCCGTCGAGCCCAAACCGATTCCGATACTCACCGCCATGCCAACGATCACGATCCATTTGCCGATAACCTTCATCGCATACCTCCATGTTGAAATTTCCGATCGCTCATAGACCCCATTCTTTCTCTAGCAAAATCCGCAAGCCTTTTTTTCATTATCATACCAACTTACTTAGGCCTCTTCATCACCAGCCAACCAGTCAGCAATGATCGGCATCGCATGCTCCAGAGGCTGATACCCCTGAACCAAGAGAGACACCTGATTGTTCAGGAAGCCAAGAAGCGTGGGAAAGCTATCTACACCCCATTCCCGGGCTTGGGCAAATTCTTTCCAGGTCTCTTGTTTGAGGACCGGATCGCGAAAAAGGCCAAAAAATGAGCCTGGATCCACACCTTGCTCCTCGGCAATCTCACTCAAAACCGATTCTCTGGTCACATCCGAATTCTGCACATAGAAGGCTTGTTGTACCGCCTTAAGATAGCCACGCTCCATGGCAGGGGCTAACTGCCGGACGACTCTCAGGGCACGAGAAGGCGGTTCGGTATCATAGGTAAAATCCGGCGGCATCTGAAACGTAAAATTAAAGGGTTGTCCCGTTCGCTCATGCACCGCATGCCAGTGATGTAACACATAGTCTCGCATGCCGGCATCGAACGGTTTGCGGTTGCCTGGACGCAAGCCACCGACCAGTAGATGGATCAGGACCTGGTCCTGATACCGTTGAACAATGGCTTCAAACACCGGAGAAAAACCCCAACACCAGGAGCACATGGGATCAACCACGTAGATAAGCGATTTCCCGTTCACCTGGGATTCCACCTCTTTGGCAAATGCCCCGCTGGGCCGAATGGCTTGTGAAAATTGATTCGCCAACCTAACATGAACCCTTTACTCAGGAAAATTACATCACTCATAATGCCCTCATCACACTGAATAGGGATTTCAATTCCATGTCCACGCCTCAACCCCCATTGACCAACCTCGATGAAGGCACGGCCCTGCGGACCATTCTAGAGGGCACGGCCACGGAAACGGGGGAACGATTTTTTAAAGCGCTGGTGGAAAATCTGGCCAAGGCCCTGCACACCCATGCCGCCTGGGTCACGGAATATCTTCCTGAATCACGCCGCTTGAAAGCCTTGGCGTTTTATTTGAACGGATCGTTTCTCAAAGATTGGGCCATGGATCTGGCGGGCACCCCCTGCGAGCATGTCATCGACCAGGCCCGCCTCATCCACTTCCCGGACAACCTGTTGAATCTCTTTCCCATTGATCCAGATATTGCCGGCCTTAAAGCAGCCAGTTATATGGGGCTCCCGCTGACCGATACCACGGGGAAAATTCTCGGACATCTGGCCGTCATGGATACCCGACCGATGCCCGCCGACCCTCGCATTGAGGCCATTTTTCGAATTTTTGCAGCGAGGGCGTCGTCAGAACTTCAGCGGCTTCAAGCAGAGTCCGCCACACGGGAACGTGAACAAAAATTACGCCGCCTGGTGGATAGCGCCATGGATGCCATTATTGAGTTGGATGAACATCTACACGTCACGCGCATCAATCCGGCCGCAGAGAAAGTCTTTCACTGTGCAGGGAAAAGCCTGGTGGGACAGGACTTTCTCCGTTCCCTCGCCCCGAATGACCGGAAAACCATACGACTCATCCTTCAGGATCTGAGCACCAAACCGGCAGACCAGCGCTCGCTGTGGATTCCCGGTGGTCTGACCGGCATCCAAGCCGATGGCACGGATTTCCCCGCAGAGGCCACCGTCTCCCAATTTCAGATGGGAAAGAAAACCTTTTACACACTGATTCTTCGCAACATCAACGAACGCCAGGAAGCCGAGCAAAAAATCCGTTCCCTCACGATTGAAACCGAATTCCTCAAAGAAGAATTACATGAGCTCCAACATTTTGGAGAAATTCTTGGGAACAGCCCTGCGTTGATTCGCGTCCTTCGGGACATCCAACAAGTCGCCGATACCGAGGCCACCGTGCTCATCACAGGCGAAACCGGCACCGGCAAGGAAGTCATGGCCCGGGCGATTCACAGCAATAGCCGGCGCCGCGACCATCCCTTTGTAAAAGTCAATTGCGCCGCCATACCTGCCACCTTAATCGAAAGCGAATTCTTCGGACATGAACAAGGAGCCTTCACCGGCGCCACAAAAAAACGGGAGGGACGCTTTTCACTGGCCGAGGGGGGAACCATTTTCTTGGATGAAATCGGGGAACTCCCCCTGGACCTTCAAGGCAAATTATTGCGTGTGCTTCAAGAAGGAGAGTTCGAGCCGGTGGGCAGTTCCCGGACCCAAAAAGTAAACGTCCGCGTTCTGGCAGCCACCAATCGCGATTTACAGAAAGAAGTGGGCAAAGGGGCGTTCCGTGAAGACCTCTATTACCGGCTGAATGTCTTTCCCATCCATCTCCCCCCCCTACGCGAACGAGGAGAGGATGTGGTCCTGCTGGCCAACAGTTTTGTGCAACATTTTTCCCAACGAATGGGCCGGGCCGTGACTCCCCTCTCACCTGAGGCACTGAGACGCCTGACCGCCTATCAGTGGCCGGGGAATGTCCGGGAATTGCAAAACGTCATCGAACGGGCCGTCATCACCGCCAAAAATGGAAAGCTGAACTTGGACCG
>JAOUGQ010000444.1 GCA_029865515.1 Nitrospirota bacterium | reverse complement strand
GATTTTATGGGAGCCATTGTCGTCCGACTGAAATAATTTTGTTTGACGACCAATTGTCTTGAGAAAAGGCGGGGAGGGTGTAACAGCCTTCCCCGTTTTTTTATTTCCATCCTGCGCTGCTTATTTTTTTAATAACCTCTCGGGCCATTAAATTCGGGCTTGGGTGTGCCGATAACATGAGATGAAGCATGGAAAAGGGAGAAATAGGACGTGGGGGTAATAAGGTAAAGCCTATCGTCTTGTGTTTACACTTGACGAAGTGACCTTCTTCTTACATTACTCCGCACGTTTTACCTCTCAAGGTTTATGCCTCACATCTAGGTGGGAAATTTTCCCGGACGCCTCACGAAAAAGACCTCCACTAAGGTCTTCGATTGAAGGGATAGAGAAAATCATGGCATCAACAGGGTTGATGAAATTTTGGCATATTCGCCGAATGCAAAATACCCGTTTTCCCTATGAAGTTGTAGTGATTTTGCCAGGAGAATATTTTGTCAGTCAGGAGCCAAAAGTGGTGTACACCCTCCTGGGTTCCTGCATTTCGGTGTGTTTGCGAGATCCATTTTTTAACGTTGGCGGCATGAATCATTTTATGTTGGCTGTGCCAACCGGTCAGGATGGACAAGATAGTTGGGCGGAATCCAGACGCTATGGCAGCTTTGCTATGGAAATATTGATTGACGAAATTCTCAAGCGTGGAGGGGAAAAGAATCGACTTGAAGCGAAAGTCTTTGGCGGCGGGAAAATTTATGACGGGGCCATGGATATCGGAGCCATAAATGCAGCCTGGGTCATAGATTACCTGGAGCGTGAAAACGTTCCAATTTTGAAAGCGAATGTCGGGGATGTGTGCCCCCGAAAGGTCTATTTCTTTACGGACTCTGGAAAAGTACTGTTAAAAAAGCTTGATCATTTCGTGGTGGAGGCTATTGCCGAGGAGGAGGGGCAGTATCATGAGAAGCTTCAACGCACTCCTTTACAGTCCGAAGTAACGTTATTTTAAGAAGAAAGATGATGAGTTCTATTCATGTGTTGGTTGTCGATTGTTCGATAATGATTTCGAATGTCCTGACCAAAATTTATCTTAAGAGATCCGAGGCGTGAGGTTGGCGGGGCAGACCATTACCCTTATGTCGCTAGGGAAAAATCTAACCCCCCGATGGGGGCGTGCAATGGGGAAGAAGATGATGGCCTTGGGGGCCTTAGCTTTCCCCAAGACTTCATTGAAGCAAGTGATGTCGACGAAAAATTTCCGCTTTGCGAAACTCCGTGAACGCTTCTTCCAGTTTCGACATGGATTTTTATTCTTTAAGGAATGTCTTCGGCTCGTATAAAAACTATTCGTTCTATTAACGATGGTGACCGCTAAAACCAAATGTTCTGATGAGAAAAGCGATAGAGGAATTTTGGAATCAATATGGAATGAAAAAGTTACGAAAGAGATGCTCAAGGTAAATTTAACAATTTGGGGCACTCAGGGAAGAGTTGGATTGTTGAACGTGAGCAGGGAGGATAGGGAAGAATCCGAGGCGGATCGGGCTGAATTTGGTATTCTTCGATGCATGAATCTCAAGCGGACCGGAGGTGCTGTCTACGATCTCAAATATCATGTAGTGTGGGTCCCAAAATATCGGCGAATAGTCTTGGGTGAGCGAGTGGCGCGTCGGTTGAAGAGGATTTTTCAGGAGATTGCCGAGCGGTATGGATTTGAAATTGATACCCAAGAAGTATTATTGGATGATCATGTGCATATCTTTCTGTCGGCCCCACCGCGCTATAGCCCTGCCCAAGTCGTGCAGAGGTTGAAAAGTATTTCGGCTCAGATGGTTTTTCAGGAGTTTCCTGAGGTGAAACAGCAATTGTGGAGTGGAGAATTATGGAACGATGGCTATTTTGTCCGCAGTGTAGGGGACAATGTAACAGCTGAGGTGATTCGTCGAGATATCAAGCATCAACATGATCCCAAACAACTCGAATTGAATTTCTAAATCTTGAATGCCTCCCAGCTTGCTGGGGGGTTCTTTACTCTCAGGTTTTCTGATGATCTTAGATGTTGCATTAGCTGTCTTCTTGGTCTTTTTTGATTCCCCTTTTTCGGTAATCCACGTTTAGGGAGTCTGTGCCGATGGGATTCACATGTGAAGATTTGACATATATTCGAAAATTGATACGGGAACGGTCGGCGATCGTTTTGGATGAAGAAAAAGAATATCTGATCTTTTCCCGCTTGAAACCTCTTGCCAAGGAATTAGGATTTGACTCTCTCCCGGGGTTAGTGGGAAGGCTTCGGCGTACGTCCTATGACATGCTTCATAGAAAGGTCGTAGAAGCGATGACCACGAATGAGACCAGTTTCTTCCGTGATTTGAGTCCGTTTCTCGCTATGAAAGAACGTCTTCTCCCGGCTTTGATTGCTCGCAGGGCTTCAAGGCGAGGTCTTTCTATT
>JAOUGQ010000443.1 GCA_029865515.1 Nitrospirota bacterium | reverse complement strand
TTGCACTAGCCGCGGAACCAACCTCTGTGTTGTCTTCATCCAATATGACAGAGAATGGATGGGATTATCCTGAAGTGAATAATGGAATCCGGGAGCGCGCAGATGCACAAACTGGCAAAAAGTGGATCGAAACCGCCGATGCGGTCCTTATTCAACGGAGGGAAATTGAATGGAGTCGATACCTGAAGAGGGCCATGAATTTGCCGGATTGGGTGGATTTGGGAATCGAAAACCGGACGCGATTCGAATCGTACGACCATCCCTGGCGATCCACGCAAAAAATTGGAGGGGGGCGAACTGATTCCCAGATGGCCCTCCGGTCCCGGGTGCGCTTTGGATTGGGTGACGGCCCTCTTCGATTTCTCTTTGAAGGACAGGATTCACGGGAATATTGGAACAACAAGACCGGAGACTTCGTGAATAACACAACGGTCAATGAATGGGACATTTTACAGTTATTCGGGTCCTTGACCGTGGACAATGTCTTAGGAAGCGGACTGCGAACGGACTTACATTTTGGTCGCATGACATTGGATTTCGGAAGCCGTCGGTACGTTGCCCGTAATGATTTCCGAAATACAACGAATGCCTTTGACGGGTTTCATTGGCAGATTGCGAATGCGAACCGTTGGCGATTTCGCACCTTTATCGTTGAACCGGTCATTCGGGACGAAGTCAAACTCGACGAGCAAAATAACAAGTTTTTATTTTGGGGCGCATATTTGGAGAATCTCCAGATCCCCTGGTTGAAGATGAATATCTTTTATTACGGGTTAAACGATCAACGACAACAAAACGTGAATCTTCACCGGACGTATGGGACGTATGGCCTTCGCATCTTCAAGCCTCCCGCGATGAGCGAATTCGATTATGAATTGGAGGGGGCTATTCAAGTGGGGCACTTAGGGCAGGTCGACCATTTTGCGTATAACCCCCATGCGCAAGTTGGGTATACGTTGAATCTGCCATGGACTCCTCGTTTTTTAGTGCAGTATACCTATGCCAGCGGAACCCGGACTCCAGGAGGAAGCCAGAACGGAACTTTTGATCCACTCTTCGGTGCTCGTCGATTCGATTTGATGCCCACGGGAATTTTCGGGCCATTTCTCCGGTCTAACATCAGTTCTCCCGGTTGGAGGTTGATGGTCAAGCCTGCCAAAAGTGTGACGATGTCAATCAAGCAACGATTTTGGTATTTGGCTCAAGGCAGCGCAGTGAATGGGGGGATAGGCTTGCAAGATTCCACGGGTGGGGCAGGAAACTATTTAGGGCATGATCTGGAAGCTCGTGTGCAATGGCAAGTCAGCCAAAATCTAGATTTTGATGTCGGGTACGACCATTGGTTTAAGGGGTCCTACTTTGACCGGCTTCCCGCTTCTGCCAATTTGCCGGCTGGCGGGAACAAAGATACGGATTATTTTTATGTGTCCATGCGCGTCAGACTTTAAAAAAAGGCCTGTGAATCCGATGCCGCCAGTTTTTCCTCCGGCTGTACGAAAATGGTTAACCCATTCTATTGGGAGATGCCTCATGATGATCCGAACCTATATTTTTCCCCTCATGTTCTTTTTTTATTGTTGCCTGACAACCGCTGCGGCAGAAGAGGTTCGGGTAGCCGTTGCCTCCAATTTTTTTGGCACGATGAACGAAATCATCATGAATTTTCAGGGAGATACGGGCCATACCGTCGTGGTCAGTTCTGGGTCAAGCGGAAAACTGTATGCGCAGATCAAAAACGGCGCTCCGTTCGATGTCTTTTTTTCCGCCGATCCCAAGCGCACAACACTGTTGGAAGAAGAAGGACTGGCTGTCAAAGGAAGCCGGTTTGTGTATGCCGTGGGGCGTTTGACGCTATGGAGCCCTGATTCGAGCGTGGCTCATGGGAATACACAACGCATTCTTTCAGATGGCCAATTCGAGTATCTTGCCATTGCCAACCCTAAGACCGCGCCCTATGGCATGGCCGCCGAACAAACCTTGAGGAAGTTGGGCCTCTGGGAATCGCTCAAGGACCGGATCGTTCAAGGCGAAAACATCGGGCAGACCTTTCAATTCGTGTTCTCGAAAAACGCCCAACTTGGATTTGTTGCCCTTTCACAAGTCTTGGATCCCAAAATCAACGGTAGTGGCAGCCGGTGGGATGTCCCAACATCCTTCCATGATCCACTCGAACAGGAAGCGGTTCTCTTAATGACTGGAAAGGAAAATGTAGTGGCAAAAGCGTTCTTGGATTACGTTCAAGGAGTTAAAGGTCGGGCGATCATTGAGCAATTTGGCTATGGGGTGCCATAATTGTTCATAATCAAGCCGTTGAGTGAGGGAATGTTATGACGGTGACTTATCAATGGAGATGCCATCACGATGTCCGATGTTGATCTAGGACCGCTCTGGCTGACCTTGCGTCTCGGGGGAGTGACTGTTGTTGTGCTTTTGATTATAGGCACTCCG
>JAOUGQ010000442.1 GCA_029865515.1 Nitrospirota bacterium | reverse complement strand
ATGATCCTGACCTACAACGGTCTGGACAAAAACGGTCAACCGACCTATGGCGGATATTCCAGTCACATCGTGGTGAATGAACTGTATCTATTGAAGGTTCCTCAACCGCTTGCGCCGGAAGGGGTAGCCCCGCTCCTGTGTGCCGGGATTACGACGTACTCTCCTCTGCGACAGTGGGGCGTGGGGAAGGGACATCGGCTTGGTGTGGTCGGGCTCGGGGGACTGGGACATATGGCTGTCAAATTCGGGAAGGCCTTCGGGGCGGAGGTCACCGTTTTCAGCCGCTCAGACACCAAGCGATCAGAGGCGGAACGGCTCGGGGCCACAGACTTTGCGGCGACCTCACAGGAAGGGACCTTTTCGCGCCTCGCGCGACAGTTTGATTTTATTATTGATACGGTTTCCGGCGTCCATGATTACAACGCTTATTTGGATTTACTCAAAACGGACGGCACCTATATCGTGGTTGGTGCGCCCAGCGAACCTATCTCGATCGGGGCCTTTCCGCTCATTTTACGCCGGCGTCGCATGGTGGGTTCACTCATCGGCGGGATTCGAGAGACCCAGGAAATGCTGGATTTCTGCGGAGAACAGGGGATTACCTCCGATGTGGAAGTCATCAAGATCCAACAGATCAACGAGGCGTATGAACGGGTCCTGCGGGGCGACGTGCGGTTCCGTTTTGTGATCGATATGGAATCGTTGTCTGCAGCCGGCTGATAGCCGAGGCTTCGTGAGAGGGCGGCGTGTGCGGCCCGGGCTCCACTATTATAAGGGCACTTTGGGAGATGTTGACCGATCCTGAAATGACAGGATGCGCCTGTGCCCCTGTTCATTCGCCTGAATAATCAACTCAAGCCTTGTGCCGTTGGGAAGCTCCTGCAGCGCGGAAAATTGTTCAGCATTGGCCGGGCGCACGGCTAAGGTGGCTTCGCCGGGAATTGCCTGCCATCCGGTCTGAAACAGCGGCCGATCGTCGGAACGCTCCTCCCAATTCAACCAGATGATTTGTTCCTCACGTTCAATATACCGGAGGGTCCCGCGAATACCGGTGGGTTCCCGGAAATTCAATACACCTTGCAGAAAAGCGTCAAAGGGATCTGGCGCGGAATCGATTTGAGCCGTGGCCGGGAGGAGAAGGAAGCACAAGCCAAGAACCGGGAAGATTCCAATGAGCAGGAATTTGAGTTGAGAAAAGCTAATGGCCATGGGTTTTCGATGCTCCGTGTGAAGAGAGACGGGTGCGGGAAAGTTCGATCCGTTTAGGTTGGTGGCAGAAGGGGGCCCGCCCATTGGCCTTTGACCCGCTGGACATCCACGAGATTATTCGGTGGACCGAGATCGGCCATGAGTTTGGTATCAATGCGGCCGTGACTGACGAGCAACAGCGTTGGTTCGCTCACGCCCTGCGGTTTAAACCAATACCATCCAGGACAGTCCGGCGTGGCCTGAGTCCATGTTGAAACCACGTGGCGCAGTTCACGTTCCAGTTTGGCTTGTACCTGGCTGGCGTCATGCTGTCCCAATAATGAACGAATGCCTTGATAGAGGGCTTCCGCATGGGCTTGCAAGGACATATCTTTCCGAATCCTTTCGTTTGGTCATTGTAGTCGGTTTTCCGGAAAAATACGTCATTTCATGTTGTGATTCAACTTTTTCCATGATCCATGAAGTCTCTCGGAAGGGTCTACCCGTGTTGCAGTTTGCGAATCAATCTCCCGTACCATCTTTATTCCCATAAGCCCGAAGGTACAGTATCCTACCGTGTGGAAGATCCTGGCAAGGCTGGTTTTTCCCCTGAACATTGGTAGACGTAACCGACCACTAAGGAGACAGAATGGATTGGATCATCGTTATGGGCTATCTCGCGGGGGTGTGCACGACCTCGGCGTTTGTCCCACAGGCAATCAAAATTGTGAAAACGAAACATACCAAGGATCTTTCCCTGGGGATGTATTCGATCTTAACCACGGGTCTGGTTCTCTGGATTGTGTATGGACTGCTCCATCATGATTGGCCTTTGGTCATGGCCAACACGGTGACGCTGCTTCTGGCAGGATGGATTTTTATTCTCAAGCTCCGTTACGGGTAGAGACGACCATGATGCAGAGGGCAGAGGAATGGTACGAAGATTTGTTGAGGGGATAGGAATCCTCCGGCTACCCTCACCCCCTTATTCGCCGAAGTGTGTTGGAGAGGGGGTTTGATTCATTCAGATGTCCGCCCCTGATACTGGCACAAGGTGGTCGAGGAGCTAGCCTCTGGTGAAAAGGTGGGTGGGACAGGTTGCGTTAGTGTTGAGCGGATGCGGGATTGCGTTCGTCCTCGTTGAAATGGGGCTGCGCCTTTTCGGAATTTCTTATCCTTATTTCTATATCCCTGATGAACTGACCGGCTTCTCTCTTAAGCCAGGGGCCGAAGGTCTTTGGCGCAAGGAGGGAAGCCGGTCAGT
>JAOUGQ010000123.1 GCA_029865515.1 Nitrospirota bacterium | reverse complement strand
ATGCTTTTTTCGCAATGGCCGACAATGCCCCTTCGGTGAATTTCAATTTCACTTTATCAAACGCCAGTAGCTTCTGATATTGCTTGATCAGGGCATTTTTGGGTTCAGTTAAAATACGAACCAATGCCGGTTCATCCAATTGATCAAGAGCCCCCAGAATCGGCAACCGCCCGATAATTTCAGGAATCAATCCGTATTGAAGCAAGTCTTCCGGTTCCACTTTGGAGAATAAATCACCGATTTGATGTTTGCCACGAATCTGCACATCAGCGCCAAAGCCCATCCGTTTTTGGTTCAACCTCCGCTCAATGATGGCATCCAATCCCACAAACGCGCCACCACAAATAAACAAAATATTGGTCGTATTGACTTGAATAAATTCCTGATGAGGATGCTTCCGTCCCCCCTGAGGCGGCACATTGGCCACGGTGCCTTCGATTAGCTTTAACAACGCCTGCTGAACCCCCTCACCAGAGACATCACGAGTGATCGACGGGCTATCGGCCTTGCGGGTAATTTTATCAATTTCATCAATGTATACAATTCCCCGTTCGGCGCGTTCAACTTCATAGTCTGCTGCCTGCAGAAGCTTTAAGATAATATTTTCGACATCTTCTCCGACATATCCCGCTTCAGTCAGCGTCGTCGCATCGGCTATCGTAAACGGCACATCGAGGTATTGGGCCAGGGTCTGCGCGAACAACGTTTTTCCCGTCCCGGTCGGCCCGATAACCAGGATATTGCCTTTTTGGAGTTCAACATCCCCGGTTTCATTGGCCGATATCCGCTTATAGTGGTTATAGACCGCAACGGAGAGCACCTTTTTAGCCCGTTCCTGCCCAATAATGTAGTGATTGAGATGCTGGTGAATATCTATTGGCTTACAGAGCTTCGCGGAAATCTCCTGGCGAGCCTCCTGCCAATCCTCGGAGATAATCTCATTACACAACCCGACACACTCATCACAAATATATACCGTCGGACCAGCAATGAGCTTTCGAACCTGATCGCGGTTCTTTCCACAAAATGAGCAACGAAGATTGGCATCGGACTTAGCTTGTCTCGCCATAAGAAAAGTCTCCTTCGCCCTTAATCTTTACTTTTTGAACCAGATTTGATTTCGTCTTTGTGGCCCTTTTCCTGACTTCGGACAATGACCTCATCAATCAATCCGTAGGCTTTGGCTTCCTCCCCGGACAAAAAATAATCCCGTTCTGTGTCTTGAGAAATTTTATCAAGCGGCTGACCGGTGTGATACGCCATAATCTCATTTAATCGTTCCCGGATTTTTAAAATTTCGCGGGCATGAATATCAATCTCAGTGGCTTGGCCCTGGAATCCTCCCATGGGTTGATGAATCATCACACGGGCATTGGGAAGGGCAAAACGCTTCCCTTTGGTCCCTGCTGTTAGTAATAACGCCCCCATGCTCGCCGCCTGGCCTAAACAGATGGTGTTAATCGGCGATCTCACATACTGCATCGTATCATAAATTCCCATTCCCGCCGTCACACTTCCCCCCGGGGAATTGACATACAGATGAATGTCTTTTTCAGGATCTTCCGCTTCCAAAAATAACAGCTGAGCGATCACCACATTCGCAAACACATCATCAATGGGAGCTCCTATAAAGATAATCCGGTCTTTCAACAGACGGGAATAAATATCGTAAGCCCGTTCACCTCGATTCGTTTGTTCAATAACCATCGGAATGAGCATTCCCTGGGACCTCCTCGTTTTTAAAATATGTATCGGTTACAGGATCAGAAAACGTTTGTTGGGGACCGGTGAATGGGGCCTCACCCCTGAATCACAGCATTTTGATACACGAACTGCAAGGCTTTTTCCGATTTCATCCGTTCGCGGAATTCCTCCTGAGCGCCCTGACCTCCTGCTTCCACCATGCGTTGAATTTCCGCAACCGGAAGCTTTAAGGAGGTCGCCAGTTTTTGAATTTCGGCTGTCACCTCTTCCTCACTGACCTGGAGACCTTCTTTCTGGGCAATCGCATCAAGAATCAAACTCAGCTTCACACGCCGTTTGGCTTCCGGGTGCAGCTCTTGTTGAAGCCGTTTGGCCTCTTCTTGTAAACGAAGAGGCTCTTCCAGATCATCTTCACGATGAGCATGACGGTGTTCCTTGAGCATTCTTTGCCGGACGAGCGTTTGCAACTCCCGTTCAATCAGAACCTCGGGAATCTCGAAGTGATGCATCTGTAGCAAGCGCTCGATCACTTGATCTTTGTATCCTTCTTCAATGTCCTGGGTCAGAAAATTATCCAATTGGGTTTTGATCGTGGCTTTTAAATGCTCTAATGAATCGTATTCTCCGCAATCCTTGGCGAATTCATCATCCAACTCGGGCAATTTCTGCTCTTTGACCGCATCGACGGTCACCTTGAGGACCATCGTTTTCCCCGCGAGATGGGTATCGGGGTGATTGGCGGGGTAGGGCTGTGGGACATCAATGGTGTCACCGGCCTTTTTCCCGATCAGATACTCATCTAACTCCACACCCAGAATCGGAGACTTAGATCCGACCTGATGGAGGTGCCCTTTTTTCTGAGTCCCTTCTAAGGGCCGGTCATCGACAAATCCCTCGATAGACAGCACCGCATGCAAACCTTCCCGAAGAGGTGTTCCGTCAGGAACAGCGTCGAGTTGGGCATGTTGTTCCCGCAAGGTCTGCAGAGCCTTCTCAACCTGATCATCTGTGACGGTACGAGCATCCCGTTTCAATGAAATAGGATTCGGTGGCCGATAGTCCCCTAATTGAATCGTAGGCTTAATTTCTACGGTTGCCGTGAACGTAAACGCGGTATTGGGGTTGACTTTCATCCGTTCTAAGGGTGGAATCTCAACCACCACCGGGACTACCCCGGCTTCCTTCACAGCCCGTTGGTAATAATCAGGCACTAACCGTTGAACCACGTCTTGCTCCACAAGATCCGCATACCGTTTTGCTAATAATTCCACCGGGGCTTTGCCCGGACGAAACCCAGGGATTTTCGCTTGACGCCTCAATTGGGCATAAACCTTTTGAAACTCACTTTTGACGGCTTCTTCGGGAACTTCAATTTTCAAAGACCGTTTGACCGGCCCCAGTTCTGTCATTTCTAACTTCATAAGACCATTCATCCTTGTAAAAAAAGCCCAATGAGAAATAAAGATGTTACAAAAATGGTGCGAGAGGGGGGACTTGAACCCCCACGGTTACCCACGAGATCCTAAGTCTCGCGCGTCTGCCAGTTCCGCCACTCTCGCTCGTAACCGTTTTCGCTTCACTCAATAAGGTTGAGAGGACTTTCCCAATCCCGGGGACCCAGGGAAAGGAGAAGACCACCTGACCCAAACTTTACTATTATAAAACGTCCATCTCCTTCAGGCCATCCCAAAATGCAGCCAATGAAAATGTTCCTCTCGGAAGGGCGATGGCAAGTATCCATGGTAACAGGCAAGTGAACATTGAAATGCCCAGAGGAAAACCGTCGAATGGGTCATACTTAGGCCATGTTGAGGCTTCTTCCACCGTATCAAGCGTAAGAATGCCAGTGTGAGGGAGCATTCAAAGCTTGTCCCCGTCCATGCCGAAGGAAGACCCGCCTAGCCCCATCCCGAGACCCTAGAAGGAAAAACCGCACCCAGATGGGGGGCAGAACAGACAGGTGAGAGACCGCTGTGGCTGGGGGCTCAACATCCCTGAGTATATTTCCCCTTGATCGACTAATGAGAGTTGGGTAAGGTAGGCCTCCATGACGTTGAAACAACTTTATCAAGATATTTACCAGAAATTTCTGGAAAAAAAAGATGGGTATCAGGGGTATGACTTTCAAAAGTCACCTGTAGGATCCGCGACCCCTCCCTCACCCACTTTTGTGAAAAAATTAAAGTGGTGGACCTTGGACCGCCCCAGTCGGCTGCAAAAGATCAGGCAAGACCGTGATCAGCGACAACAGGACATCATCAAGATAAAATCCCCACCCTCGGGAAAACGGTAAAAACTGCGGAGCATCCTCTTCCCTCATGCAGGGTTTCTTTCAGGCAACAGTTCGATTATACCATCAAGCCCTGCTAGCCTCGATCCAATCCTTTAGACGCGCGTGGATCATTATCCCCGTTCTCATGGCGTTTGCCCTGAGTCTGGTTATTGTCACCTCTCTCATTGCTCCCCTTGGGATGATCGGAGGATTCATTCTGGGCGCGCTCAATGCCCTCGTCATCGGGGCCACTCTCAGTCTCACGGAACAGGCGGTCCTCGGGGCCCGGCGCGTGACGTGGCAGGATGTCCCACACAGTATGGGCCAATATTTCTGGGACGTTATTTCCGTGGGTTTCATGGTGTGGTTTCCCTTGTTATTCCTGGAAATGGGACTTCAGGCTAATCCCTATCAACCACTGATTGCCACCGCCGTATTTTTCTTAATCTTTGTGCTATTAAATCCAGTGCCGGAAGTGATTTACCAGAGCCGGAGCGGATCCGCCCTCGAAGTCGTCCGGGAAAGCTACGAATTTATCGTGGAAAATTGGATCGAATGGTTCCTGCCTGTGGCCGTCGCTTTCGCCCCATTTGGGCTCACATTTTTCTTCCAGATGTCCAGCCAGGCTGGAAGGCGCGGAGGACTGGACTTCTGGCATCTCATCACCTTACCTTTTACCGTGTTATCCGAATGGCTCTCTTATTTAGGAATGTCTTCCGACATAAGTTTTCTCGTCGGCTTGGTGCTTACGCCCATTATGACCGTGTTGATGCTGCTCTTTCGGGGCCATTTGTTTGCAGCCCTGCATCGAACTTCCCGTCGCCAACGCATGTTCCAATCCCGAACCTCCTAAGAAGTAAAGAGTGAGGAGCCGGAAACAGAGTGAGCGCGCGCTCCTCACTCCTGACTCGCTCTACTCCTAACTATTCCCTCTGCTTGCTTGTCGCTTCCAGACCCCCATGGTAAGATGGGAACCTTTCACCAATACAGACATGAGGTGAAAAAATAATTGATGTGGGATTTCGACATAATCCCCTCCCAAAGAGATCCGGCTTCATTAAGAGAGGTGTATTCGCCGGAAAACCGGGTAACCATTCGCGGAGAGGTGCGAGAGCGGCCGAATCGGCGTGACTGGAAATCACGTGTGCCAGCAATGGTACCGTGGGTTCGAACCCCACCCTCTCCGCCATATTTGGTCCGCCATGAGGGTACCGATTCCCGAGGTCGGTTTCTTCTCCGGTCCATGATGCGACGGGTCATCGAGACTCCATATAGGGGCTGGGCCCTGTGCAACAGAATCCTGCGAACCCCGCCAGGTCCGGAAGGAAGCAACGGTAAGTGGGCGAGTCTGTGTGCCGCAGGATCACCTGGCCCCGACTAACTTTAAAAGTTTCATTTCCTGTAGAACCCTGAATATGGAATTCCAAGTTTCAGCTCGAAAATACCGCCCCACCAGCTTCATTGAAGTCCTGGGACAATCTCATGTCGTGCAAACGCTCACCAATGCGATCAACCGCAAACGGGTGGCCCATGCCTATGTCTTCTCCGGCATGCGGGGAGTCGGAAAAACCACCGTCGCCCGCATATTGGCCAAATCCCTCAACTGTGATCAGGGCCCTACCAGCCAGCCCTGTGGAACCTGCCCAAGTTGCGTGGAAATAACCCGCGGCAATTCTGTCGATGTCATTGAAATTGACGGGGCTTCGAATACCGGCGTGGACGACGTTCGAGAACTTCGGGAGAATGTCAAATTTGCGCCGTTTCATGGCACCTATCGGGTCTATATCATCGACGAAGTCCACATGCTGTCCAACTCAGCCTTCAACGCCTTGCTCAAAACGTTGGAAGAACCGCCGAGTCATTCCGTCTTTATTTTTGCGACGACCGAAGTTCACAAAATTCCTGCCACCATTCTTTCCCGCTGTCAGCACTTTACCTTTCGACGAATTTCCCGTTTGGAAATCATCAAACAACTGCGCCACGTCGCAACACAAACCGGCGTAACCGTGGAAGATCGAAGCCTATCGGCCCTGGCCCGAGCGAGTGAAGGCAGCATGCGGGATGCGTTGAGCCTTCTGGATCAGGCCGTCTCCTTCGGCGGAGAGCGCATCCAGCATGAAGATCTGGAAGTGCTGATCGGGTCCGTGCCTGACGAACTCGTCCGACTCATGGTTGAAGCCATTCTCACTCACCAGGCCTCCCAAACCATGTCTCTCGTAGGACAGTTGGTCGATCAAGGATTTGATGTCCGGGTGTATTGCCGGGAAATACTGGAGCGAATTCGAAATCTGCTGGTAGCATGCGTGGTCCCGTCACGCCCACAGGTGCAAAGCCTTCTTGAATTGGGAGACGAAGAAGTCGATCAGGCGATTGCACAAGCCCGGCAACTCTCCGAGCCCTATTTACAAGCCCTCTTTGCCATTTTCTCGCGAACAGAGGACGGTCTCCGCGGAAGCTCTCATCCGCGATTCCTCATAGAAGCTGCAGTGGTGCGAGCAGCCCTTCTCGATCCCGTCACCGCGACTTCCACCGGAATCGAACAGAAAGCCAGTCCGCGGCCTCAATCCGCGCTACAAATAAAAGCTTCGCCACCTGTTCCATCGACTCCTGTTCCCGCACAATTTGCCAAGGTCCAGGCACCCGTGGAAAAACAGGTGGCTACTCCAAGCCAGCCACGTCCCAAGCCCAGTGGCGGGGCGACGGCTATGTTTCCCTCCCCAACGCCCTCAGCAGAGGGAAGACCGGCGTCGCCAAAAGTTGCACCCGCCAACGAAGAACCCTCCAGGCCATCACCAAAACCTGCCGCTCAGCCCTCGTCGCCCCCCCAGGTGACGTTAAACTGGGAACAGGTAGTCGAACGCGTCATCGACGACCATCCGAATATCGGGAGTTTCCTGGAGAAGGGAAGTGTCGTGACCATGACCGCAGACCAAGTCGTCCTGGGGTACTCTAAAAGAGATTCGATCGCTCGCTGGCGAACCGACAAACCTGAAAATCGTGTGCTTATTGGTCAAATATGCGAGGAATTCACCGGCCGTCCGATGAAAATCCAAGTCATTGAATTTCAAGACGGCCAAGATCACCCCCCTTCGATCGGTGAGTTACGAGCAAAAAAAAAACTGGAGCACGACCAGGATCTAATTGAAAACGTGAAAGCCCACCCCCTGGTGAAACAAGCCTTGGAACTATTTGGTGGGGAAGTGGTGTCAGCCCAAAGAATTCAGAAAAACGAGGAGGCAAGCTAATGTCCAAAAATCCATTCTCCAATATGGGCAATCTTTTGAAACAAGCCCAGGCCATGCAGGAAAAAATGGGAAAAATTCAAGAGGAGGCCGCCACAAAAACTGTTGAGGCCTCTGCCGGGGGCGGCATGGTGACCGTGCAAGCCAACGGGGCCATGCAACTGACCAAACTAACCATCGATCCGGAGGTATTAAAATCCGGTGACCATGACATGCTGCAGGATTTAATTGTCGCCGCCGCCAATGAGGCGTTGCGAAAGGCCAAAGAATTGATGGCTGAAGAAATGAAATCCCTCACCGGGGGGATGGGCCTTCCCGGCATGTTTTAACCAACAAGCGAGGTTCATCGTGCTGGAACCCACTACGACAAAAAACACCAGAGTCAATGGCCAGCCTCAAGGTCTTGTCGCTCGTCTCAGCCGGGAACTCGTGCGGTTGCCGGGCATTGGGCAAAAAACGGCCCAACGGTTGGCCTTTCATCTCATGAAAACGGACAAGGAAGAAGCGCTTCGACTGGCGGATGCCATTCGTGATGTGAAAGAAGGGGTATCCTTCTGCACCCAGTGCCGAAATATTGCCGAAGGCCCGCTCTGCGAGATTTGCCTGGACCCGAAACGAGACACCACCACCATTCTGGTGGTGGAAGAACCCAGCACCCTGTATGCCATCGAACAAAGTCGCGCCTTTCGAGGCCTGTATCACGTGCTCTATGGGGCACTCTCTCCTTTAGACGGAATCGGACCGGCGGACATCCGCACGCATGACCTTGAAAGCCGCGTTCAGAGTGGAGCATTCAAGGAAGTCATCGTGGCCACCAATCCCACGATTGAGGGAGAGGCCACCGCTATTTACCTGACCAAACGGTTGAAACCGCTAGGCGTCAAAGTCTCTCGTATCGCCTATGGCATTCCG
>JAOUGQ010000122.1 GCA_029865515.1 Nitrospirota bacterium | reverse complement strand
TCTTGGGCTCTTGATCCTGCCACTGGCAGGCCAGTGTATTAATTTGATCCAGTATGTTGGTGAGTTCACGACCTTCTGTCGTGAGTTCATAGGTCACTTTCGGGGGGACAGTAGGCTCCTGATGCCGATAAATAATTTCAGCCCCCTCCAAAGTCCGTAATCGTTCCGTCAACATTTTGGATGAAATCCCCGGCATTTGGCGCTTCAATTCGCCGAAACGGGTTTCTCCGTTTTTATGCAGCCGGCACAGGATATAAATGGTCCACGGTCCTGACAAAATCCGCAACAACGAGTCTAACGGACAACCAAAAGAACTTGGAGGCAATTTCATGGTTACTTTTTGGTACCTACTTTACTTTTGTAACTAGTTACTTATCTTAACCGGTAAAGGATCATGGTGCAAGGCCAAGCTTTCAAAAGGAGAATAGACCCTCATGATGAGTAAACAGATGACGGAAAAAACCATGAAATGCCAACGTTGTCAGGGGTTTTTGGTGAGAGATAGCATTTATAACCTCGACGGTCAGTTTTACCGTATTGAGATTTTGAGATGCCTCAATTGCGGGGAAACCGTGGATGAGGCCATTCTCAAAGCCCGTGAGGCAAAAAAGGGCAAAGAACAACTCAAGGAAGCCCATTTTTCCTCCAGGAAAGCCGGTTAGTTACATGACAGACAGGCCAGGCTCGAACACCCATCGGGCAAAAGAAACTGGAATCACAGAAGATGGGGACGTGTGTTGGTGAAGGAAAGCCAAAGGGACTGTTGGTATACGCCTTCAGCCATTTATTTCGGGCTGAGCAGCTGATTATTCGGTTCAGGATGGAAGAAAAGGAGAGAAGAATATGGTATCGACGAAAGCATTACACCAACCGCTTAAACCATCGTTAAAGAGAAAGCGAGGCAGGAACGGTTTTTCCCTCCAGATGGATGGGCTGATGCATGCAACTGAGGATTCCCTGCAATCATCAACAGCATGGAATTCCTCTCGTTCATCCTTTGCGGAAAGGGGCCGGAATACCGGCAAACATATGACAGACTCCTATTCTGACGACACCAGTGAAACCAGTCACTCATTCTCTGAAGACTCCGGTACCGCCAATGTTCCGATTACCCTCTTTTTAAAAGAAATCGGTCGGGTTCCGCTGTTGAACCGGGAGACGGAGGTCCAGCTTGCTCAACAGATCAAAGAAGGGACCAACAACCTGTTAACGACCCTGTTCAGTTTACCCGTCACCCTGGCAGGCCTTCGTGGACTTCGGGATCAACTCCACAACGGAGAGCTCCGTGTGAGTGATCTGGTCATCATCAGTTCCTCAGCCGGGGTCGAAGGAGAGTCTTCGAGCCAGGAAACTCATCAGGACCAAGGGCAATATTTTCACAAAACCCTGAAGCATCTTGATGCGATTAACCGGCTGGCCAAACCGTTGGTGTCGCAGTACGCCCAATGTCTCGCTAGTCGTGGCTCCGGGAAGGATGATGTGCTTTCCACCTCATCCCTCCAAAAATCCATTCAACAAATTATCAAAAGAATTGAAGCCTTGAACCTGCGGCCGGACTTGCAGGAAACCATGATTCAACAGGTTCGCCACATGAGAGAAGAAATTAGCGCGCAACAACAGGTTCTGGAAACCAGCCGCCACAAACAGAGCGATGCGGCCACCCGAAAAGCCCGGTCCCGCATTCAGGAGATCGAGGAATCCATCATATTGATGCCTCACCGTGAATTTATGCGAGCCTGTGAAGTCCTTGAGCAGGCTGTCACCCAGGTACAACAGGCAAAAGCGCAAATGATTGAATCCAACCTCCGGTTAGTCGTCAGTGTGGCCAAGCATTACACCAACCGCGGCCTGCATTTTTTGGACTTAATCCAGGAAGGCAACATCGGGTTGATGAGAGCCGTGGATAAGTTTGATTATGAACGTGGCTATAAATTCTCCACGTATGCCACATGGTGGATTCGCCAGGGCATCACGAGAGCCATTGCCGAAAAAGGGAACACTATTCGAAGGCCCGTCCACATCTATGAGGTTTCCCAAAAACTCAAGAAAACCTCGCAGCATTTAACCCAACGCTTAAGGCGGACCCCGACGCTCCAAGAGCTGGCGGAAAACATCGGGTTACCTGTCGCAAAAATGCAAGGCATCCTGGAAGGCTCTTACGAACCCGTTTCCCTGGACTCTCCGTTGGAGGAACAGGGTGAAACAAAATTCGGGGATTTCCTTGAGGATCACGAAGCGGTTTCACCGATGAAGATTGCCGAGCAACACAGTTCACGAGAGGCTGTTTCCCGCCTCCTCAAAGAATTGAACCCGCGCGAAGAACAAATTCTTCGCATGCGGTTTGGCATCGGGTATGACGAAGAATCCACATTGGAAGAAATCGGACAAACCCTGGGTGTCACCCGAGAACGTATCAGACAGATCGAGACCAAGGCATTAAAGAAATTGAAAGAGCCTGATTGCCGGCAGCAACTGGAGAGTTTAAACGGGTAAGGGCGTGGATCGTACTTCAAAGCGAGATCGATGCCCACCCATCAACGTGGCATCCTGAGTCACCCCCGTCTGCCCGACATTTTCTATCGGGGATCCATCTGGTCTTCATTTCAGATGGATCCCCGCTACCCACTGGCGGGGATGACGGATAGAGGGGCCGTGAATGACTGAGAAGGGGTACGAGAATAACGGAATTCCCGCGCAACAATACCAGATAGCGCAAAACTCAAACTTCCTTACTTATTGGCAATTAAGGGTCTTTCCTTCCTGCAACTAGGGCTTCCCCTAGTTCCGTATCCTTCCCGTTTGCGCATACACTTAACTTAACACCAGCATCTGGTTGCCAGATTTTCACCTCTCCAAAAGCCCAGAGCGGGAAGAGGTGGGAGGTTCGTCTTTTTATAATTTCCTCCTCCTTAGGTTCAAAGAGCTCACCATGAAGATTGTCTTAACCGGAGATGTCATGCTTGGGCGACTGGTCGACACGCATATGGTGAGCAACCCATCCATTGCGCCCGAGGCCATATGGGGAGATACCTTGCCGCTCTTCCTGACTGCCGACTGTCGCTTGATCAACCTGGAATGCGTGATCAGCACCCGTGGTCAGCCATGGAGCCCTCTACGTAAGCCGTTTCATTTTCGGGCAAGTCCTCGTGCCATTGAGATTCTTCAAGCCGCCCGGGTGGACTGTGCCACCCTCGCGAACAACCATGTGTTGGATTATGGTCCTGACGCATTGCTTGACTGCCTCACCTTCCTCGATCAAGCCAACATTCAGCATACCGGCGCCGGCGCACAGATGGCTGAAGCCTTGGAACCGGCTTTCCTTGAATGCTCCCAGAGTCGGATTGCCGTCATCGCCCTGACAGACAATGAGCCTGAATGGGAGGCGACGCAATCCCAACCGGGCGTGAACTATGTCGGCTTTGATACCCGGGGCCTTCTTGCGCCCTATCGGGACCGAATTGCCGAGGTCATCCGTCACACACGACAGCACGCCTCCTTCGTCATTATCAGCGCTCATATAGGCCCGAACTGGGGAGCACCTTCTCCGGCCATGCGAAATTTGGCCTACCAACTCTTGGATTTAGGGGGTGATCTCTATTGGGGGCATTCCAATCACACGCCGCAGGGGATTGAAATTTACAAAGGGAAGGTCATTTTGTACTCCACTGGTGATTTCGTCGATGACTACGCCGTCGATCCTGATGAACGCAACGATTTATCTTTTCTTTTCCGTATAGAGGAGAACGCAGGGAAAGTTGATCACATTCAGTTGTATCCCGTCCGGATTGAGAATTTTCAGGTTCACCGCGCCACGGGTTCTGACCTCGCGTTTCTTCAGCGTTCCCTGCTGAAACAATGTCGTCCGTTTAGCACGCATCCCAGTTTCCAAAATGGGATCGGCACGATCGCCATCTCATAAAAAGAGGGCGCCCTTTCTATGGAAACGCCCCCTACCGGAGTATAATGGGGCTGTCATTTCCACCCGCAACATCTGTTAGAGAGGAAGGATATGCCTGACAAGGAAGACTTATTGGCCAAGGCGAAGGAACCTGCGAAACGCGCCATCCCTCTCCATTCGTTTTATAAAGGGAAAGTCCAGCTCCTTCCAAAATGCTGCATTCGAAATTTGAGCGACTTCTCCATCTGGTATACGCCGGGAGTCGCCGAACCCTGCAAAGCCATTTCCGCTAATCCGGCCCTCGCCTACGAATACACAAACAAAGCCAATTGCATCGCCATTGTCTCCGACGGCACCCGTGTGCTGGGGCTTGGGGATATCGGCCCCGAAGCCGCCCTTCCCGTCATGGAAGGCAAAGCCCTGCTGTTTAAATACTTAGGAGGGGTCGATGCCGTTCCAATGTGCCTCGGCACGAAAGACCCGGAAGAACTGATCCGGATGGTTAAACTCCTCGAACCCTCGTTTGGCGGAATTAATCTAGAGGACATCGCCCAGCCCAAATGTTTTCGCATCCTGGACCGTCTCCGGAGGGAAACGACCATACCCGTCTGGCATGATGACCAACAAGGATCGGCCACCGTCATTCTGGCCGGATTGCTCAATGCCCTGAAGCTGGTCGGGAAAGACATGCACAGAATCCGCATTGCCATGATCGGAATGGGAGCTGCCAATGTCGCCACCTATCGATTGCTCAAAGCCACCGGATTCGATCCCGCAAGAATCGTCGCGTGCGATCGTCAGGGTATTCTGCATAAGGGCCGCGCCGACATCGAAGCCGGACGCACGGAATATGCCGACAAATGGAAGGTGTGCCTGGAAACCAATGCTGAAGGTGAAAGAGGGGGAATCCCCGAGGCGCTCAAAGGCCGTGATGTGTGCATTGCCTTCTCAGCAGGGAACATCATCAAGGCCCAATGGGTATCGGCGATGGCAGAAGATGCCATCGTGTTTGCTTGTGCCAATCCGATCCCGGAAATCTGGCCCTGGGAGGCCAGGGAAGCCGGGGCAAAGATCATGGCAACCGGACGAAGCGATTTCCCCAACCAAGTCAACAATTCCCTCGTGTTCCCTGGCGTGTTTCGAGGCGCCCTCGATATCAGGGCTCGAACGATTACCGACGACATGGCCATTGCCGCCGCGCACGAACTGGCGGATTATGCCCGGCAACGTGGAATCCACGAGGAGAAGATTCTCCCCACGATGGACGAGTGGGAAGTGTATCCACGGGTGGCTGTCGCCACAGCCTTACAAGCCCAGGAACAGGGGATCACGGCGCTCAAGAAATCGCGGGAACAACTGCACGAGGAGGCCACGCACATCATTACACAAGCCCGCGACGCCACACAGTTGCTCATGAAGGAACAGATCATTCCTCCTCCGCCCCTAGACATGTAAGCCACACACCTCTGGAGTCTCCACGTAATAGGGTAGAATAAAAAGAGGACACTGAACGATGCGGCTACAGAAACGAGGACACATTGTGCTGCTAAGGATGGTGATTTCTTTGTTTATCTTCATCCTTTTCGGCGAGGGTCAGGCCCGTGCTCAAAAGCCTGTCGTGTTTGTGGCCCCCATCGAAGGAGTCATCGACTTGGGACTCGCGCCCTTTGTGCAACGGGTGCTAGACGAAGCCACCGCCGCCAACGCCAAGGCGGTGATACTGGAGATTAATACCTTTGGCGGTCGGGTCGATGCCGCCGTGCTGATTCGGGATGCGCTGCTGGAATCCAAAATTCTCACCGTGGCGTTCATCAACAAGCGCGCCATCTCTGCCGGCGCGCTGATTAGCCTGGCCTCGGAAAAAATCGCGATAGCAGACGGCGGAACCATCGGTGCCGCCACTCCGGTACAGATCGGTCTCCCCGGCTCTCCGGCCCAACCGGTCGAAGAAAAAACAGTGTCCTATATGCGCAAGGAATTCCGGGCGACCGCCGAACAACGGAATCGCCCCCCGCTTATCGCTGAAGCGATGGTTGATGCCGATGTTGAAATTCCCAACATCATTGAAAAAAGCAAATTGCTGACGCTCACAACCAAAGAAGCGTTGCAGGTCAAGATTGCCGACTTCCAGGCCAATTCGCTAGAGGCCGTGCTACAGTCGCTGAACCTCACGGATGCCGAGATTCGTTACACAACGGAGACCTGGGCCGAGTCACTGGTGCGGTTCCTCACCCACCCCGTGGTCAGCTCCTTATTGATGACGGTCGGGATTCTGGGAATTATGCTGGAAATGCGGGTTCCCGGCTTCGGGTTACCGGGCACCATCGGGCTTATCAGCCTGGCCCTGTTTTTTTGGGGGCATGGGCTTGTCCGCTTAGCAGGATTGGAAGAACTTCTCTTGGTCGGGGTTGGGCTCATATTGGTCGGGCTGGAAATCTTTTTCATTCCCGGTTTTGGAATTGCCGGCATCTTAGGCATAATAGCGCTCATGGGAGGACTTGGGCTGAGCCTCATCGGGAGCGGGGCAACATGGGATTCCATGCTGTCCGCGCTTGGCCAGGTTGCCCTCTCCCTCCTGGTGGCCATCATTGCCACCCTCATCCTGCTTCGATATTTTCCGCGCCTCCCGTTTGGAAAACGCCTGATTCTGGAAACCAACCTTCAGGCTCAAGAGGGATATGAATCGAGTCCGGCGGAAGATCATCGCTGGCTGGGCAAACAGGGTACGGCTGTTTCAGATCTTCACCCTGCGGGTATTGCCCGCTTTAATGGAGAACGAGTGGACGTGGTATCCGACGGAACCTTTATTGATGCCGGTCAACCGATTGAAGTCGTACGAATCGATGGCAACCGGGTGGTGGTTCGACTGGCGCCACCCCAACCAGCAAAGGACAACCCATAATGGAAATTGAAACCCAGGCATTCGGTTCTCTTGGACTTCTTGTCTTAGTCCTGGTGCTCTTGTTTGGTTTTCTCTATGTCATTCCCATTCCCCTGTGGATCGCGGCATGGGCCTCGAACGCGTATGTCGGCCTCTTTACACTCGTGGGCATGCGGTTGCGCCGGGTTCCCCCGGGCACCGTGATCAACGCCAGAATCAGCGCAGTGAAGGCCGGACTCGAAATTCCCGTAAACGACCTGGAAGCCCACTTTCTGGCCGGAGGCAATGTGGTCAAAGTCGTCAATGCCATGATCTCAGCCGACAAAGCGAATATTCCCATGTCCTTCAAACGCGCCGCCGCCATTGACCTGGCCGGCCGTGACGTCCTGGAGGCTGTCAAAATGTCGGTCCTTCCTAAAGTCATCGAGACCCCCCGTATCACCGCCGTGGCCAAAGACGGCATCCAGCTTATCGCCGTCTCACGGGTGACCGTTCGGGCCAATATCGACCGCTTAGTCGGCGGAGCCGGTGAAGAGACGGTCATTGCCCGCGTGGGAGAAGGCATGGTCAGCACGATCGGGTCCTCCGCCACGCACAAGGACGTCCTGGAAAACCCGGACCATATCTCGAAAAATATTCTGGGGAAAGGCTTAGATGCCGGCACCGCCTTTGAAATTTTGTCGATCGATATTGCCGATGTGGACGTGGGAGAAAATATTGGAGCGAAACTGCAAATCGACCAGGCCAATGCGGATAAGCAAATTGCCCAGGCCAAAGCGGAAGAACGGCGGGCGATGGCGGTTGCGTTGGAACAGGAGATGCGCGCGCGTGTCGTCGAAGCCGAAGCAGAAGTTCCCCGGGCCATGGCCGAAGCCTTTCGCCAGGGAAATTTAGGCATCATGGATTATTATCGGATGAAAAATGTGCAAGCCGATACGGCCATGCGAGGAGCCATTGCCGGCACGGAGGAGGAATCTCCCGGACCATCGAAAAAGTGAGGCGAGGATGAACATCGAAGCATTTGTGTCTTTCACCATCTTCCTTGTTCTGGCTTTGATCGCCCTTGCCATTCGATGGCTAAATGAGAGAATTCGCCGGGACATTGCCTTCAGGGATCTGAAGGATCTGTTTCTCCCTTCCAATGATTCCCGGGAACGGCCTGACCATGCAGTGCCGGACACCACGAGAATTTCTTCGTCAAAGCCCAAACAGCCCATACAGGAATTCAGACCAACGACCTCTCCGAAACGCCGGACCGCCATCCCACTTCGTTTACGCAATAAGGCGGATCTTCGCCAGGGAATAATCATCATGACAGTTCTGGGCCCCTGCCGGGCGCTGGAACACCCCGATGAGTAGACGATCTTTTTTATTGATATCCAGAGGCT
>JAOUGQ010000441.1 GCA_029865515.1 Nitrospirota bacterium | reverse complement strand
ACTCAAGCGGAAGCGTGGCGCGTTAGAGAAACAAGAAATCTCGTTCCTTCCCAGACTTGTCAACGATCCCCATCAGGCAGAACAATCCGAATTTCTTCAATTACCCCAGAAACGCCAAACTTTCCTTCTGGATTTAGCTTCAGACGTCCTACGTTATAAAGGTGCAACCGATCAAGACATGGCTGAAGACTATAAGGCCAACAATCGATCTATCTTAGTGAAACGCAGTCAAATAAAAATCCCATCGGCCCCCTTTCATGTAGAACCCTTTTCCCTCTCTCCCGAGCACGGACACGAATCGCTCCGAGTCGGGGAGGGTGTCGGATGGAGAAACCAGGAGATCTTCGAGGAGATCAGCGTCCGGGCCGCCTATCACGATCTCTTAGACCCCGACCCGGGATATACCCAGGATGCCCAAATCGTGTTAGCCGATTTGAGGCTTAGGCATTATCACCGCCGGAATCAATTTCGCGTGGAACGTTTTACGTTTGCCAATGTCCTCTCCTTAGCCCCCATTGATTCGTTATTTATTTCGCCATCATGGAAAATCAACCTAGGAATGAACACCGTCAAAACTTCCTCATGCGACCTCTGTTCAAACGGGCATGCTAATGCAGGAGCCGGAGGAGCTGTGGAAACTCAGGTATTTCAACGAGAGGTCTTTTTTCTCTTTGGGGAACTGGACGCTAACGTCAGTGACGCCTATGACGAACACCACAGGGTCGGCGGCGGGGTGTCGGGAGGAGTGATGGCCACCATCACGAATAACTGGAAATGGCTCGTATCAGCCGGTTACATGGGCTATTTCCTTGGAGATCGATCGGATGATATCCCTATTTCGGTTGGTCAACGATGGACCCTAGCCAAAAACTTGGCTTTCCGCACCACCTTTACTCACCATGATCGGGACCATGAAGTCCTTGCTGTACTTCATGGGTATTTTTAAATCTCTAAGCTCAATCCTTACCATCTTGAACTTTACGAATAAAGATTCCCATGGAAAAAGAACGGAGAATTGCCAGTTAAAACAAAAAACCAATCCCCCCCAGAAAATATTCACTCCTGAATTGTAAGGAAAGTTCCTTCCAATGGTAATTCGCAGAAAAGTATTTATATTCCCCAAATACGAACCACCTTTTAGTAATGACTAGGTGCATTCCTCCTAAAAACTGATATCCAAAAGCCGTTCCTGTTTCAAAGTTTTTATCGTTTCTGCCAGGAATATCGGCATTTGTTAGTATTCCATTTGAAAGCCCTCCTCCCATTCCCACATACGGTCTGAACAAGGCACCCGGATATCTAAGCATAAGATTAACAATCGATTGATAGGTAATAAGGCTACTATTACCTTTTGTCGTTTCCAAACCACTGACTATGGGAAAACGGATTGAATTATTATTTCCAAATGATTCCAATTCAATGCCTAGGTATCCACTAGCAAAGTGCGGGAATAACCCTATCTTAAATCCCAATCCAGGATCTCCGCTAACCGTTTCGCCTGAAACCCCTCTGCCTTTAAACGAAACCCCCTTATTTGAGGGTTGTGAGGCCATACCATAGGCTGACAAATAAATCTCAATGTTATCCAAAGCCTCTAGACGACCCGGAAGTGAAAAGGCCACCACCCAAGTAATGAGCAACACAAATTTTATGGAAAAGTACAAATCCTTCTCTTACTCTTAGAAAATGCTGAATCTATCTATTTTGACACAAAAAAGAGCTCATGGAATTGTATTCCAAGTGCTCTTAGTAAAATATCAAGAAAACTGCTAGGCAATTCATCTCTACATTTTAGGGTGAATAAGGCTGCTTCATAAAAACCGCCCATCATCAATTTATGAGACAGCCGCCTCAGGAGCATAATTTGCAAGGGGGAAAACAGTCAGCGTTTTAGATCATCATTGAAGAAGAGATAGCAAAACAGGAGAGTTTTCTGGCAACCAAATGAACCAATAAAAAAGGGGATTGTCCTAAGAATAAATTAGGACAACCCCCCCAAGGAAGTAATTTATTGACCGCTTACGATCCCTTCACGATAGTACAGTACTCACCCCAGATTCCAAGGATATTTTTTGCGGAATGATCAACGTGTGAAATCTGAGTAATTCCCCCATTTGCTTTGGCCGTTTCCAGGCTGGCATCACCTGTCGCAACCATAGTAAGAATTGAGGTTGCACAGGCTGTTCCTGTTTTTGTCGGAGCAGGACCATCCTCAATTACGCCGTCGTATTTGGCTTCAGTATAAGCCCATCCCATAACGGGTGAGGCCACCCCCATACAACCGGTCAGATTGAGTAAACAAAATCCCAAGAAACCAGCGATTAGCACATTTTTCATTTTCTGCCTCCCTTTAAAGTTTTTGGTTTGTGAATGTTAGATAAATCCAGACTCAGGTTCGGCTGGAGAATTAACCCTATTGAATGGGGGGAATTTTGTCAAGGAAAATAAGGGTATAGTCATTCAGCGGGACCCCATT
>JAOUGQ010000121.1 GCA_029865515.1 Nitrospirota bacterium | reverse complement strand
CCCACAAATTGGCCATCATGGTGAATCTTGCGTATGGGACTCCGGTGCCCATGAGTGACATCTTTACTGAGGGGATTTCGCGTATTTCGACTGTGGATATCGAGTTTGCCCGTGAACTCGGGTTTACGATTAAATTGCTGGGAATCGCCAAGCTCCAAGAGAATGCCATTGAGGCACGGGTGCATCCCGCCCTCGTGCCGGCCGGATCTCCCATTGCACAGGTGAATGGGGTCTATAATGCCATTCATCTGATTGGTGATGCCGTGGGGGATATTGTCCTTTATGGCAAAGGGGCCGGGTCGCTTCCGACGGCCAGTGCTGTGGTGGGCGACATTATCGATATGGCGCGCAATCGAATCACAGGCGTTGCCGGCCGGGTTCCCGTGACCTCCTTCCAGTGGGAATCACGCAGGCCGATTGCCATTAAGCCGATGGCCGACATTGAAAGCATGTATTATTTGCGCTGTATGGTCAAAGATCAACCCGGGGTCTTGTCGAGCATAGCGGGGATTCTCGGCCAGCGAGGCATTAGTATCTCGTCTGTGCTCCAAAAAGGTCGGAAGGAAGGACAAACCGTGCCTCTGGTTATCTTGACGCATCGTTCGTTGGAGCGAGCAATTCAATCGGCACTCCAGGAAATCAATGCGCTTCCCATGGTTTCAGAGCCAACGACGTTACTTCGTATGGAAGGGGTGGAATAAATACATGAAGCCATATAGCTTCACGAAGGGTGACAAGCCATTATGATTCGCTGGCGTGGGATTATCGAGGAATACCAGAAATTTCTCCCGGTTGGAGATCAAACCCCGATTGTGACTCTTATGGAAGGGAATACCCCACTTATCCCTGCGAAGCGCTTAGCCAGGAAAGTCTGTCCGGGACTGGATCTTTATTTGAAGGTGGAAGGGGCCAATCCAACCGGTTCTTTTAAGGACCGGGGGATGACCATGGCAGTGTCCAAGGCTGTGGAAAGCAAGGCAAAGGGGCTCATGTGCGCCTCGACCGGCAATACCTCCGCTTCAGCCGCGGCCTATGGGGCAAAAGCGGGACTGCCAGTGTATGTCGTCGTGCCGGCGGGAAATATCGCTTTGGGTAAGTTGACCCAGGCTCTTATGCATGGGGCGCGCGTCATTCAAATTGAAGGGAACTTTGATCAGGCCTTAACCATCGTGAAAGATTTGTGTGAGGAAACGGCGATTGAGTTAGTCAATTCGATTAACCCGTTTCGTATAGAAGGTCAAAAAACGGCGGCCATGGAAATCTGTGATCAGTTGGGGTATGCCCCGGTTATTCATGCCCTGCCGGTGGGGAATGCCGGGAATATTACCGCCTATTGGCGCGGGTATCGGGAATATCAACAAGCCGGACAAACGCAAGGGTTGCCACGTATGTTCGGGTTCCAAGCAGAAGGGGCGGCTCCTCTGGTCAGAGGACATGTGGTGGACTCGCCGAAAACCATTGCGTCAGCCATTCGAATAGGCAATCCTGCCAGTTGGTGTTTTGCCCTGCAAGCGGTGGAGGAATCACACGGTCACCTGGATATGGTTTCTGATGAAGAGATTCTCAGGGCCTACCAAATGGTGGCGAGTGAAGAAGGGGTCTTTTGTGAGCCCGCTTCCGCTGCGTCTCTCGCTGGGATTGAAAAAATGAACCGCGCGGGTCTGCTGCCTCAAGAGGGCTCCATTGTGTGTACCTTAACGGGGCATGGGTTGAAAGATCCTGATACGGCCATCTCGGTGTCGTACCGTCCGGTGACTGTTCCCGCGACACATGAAGCGGTCAGAGCGCAATTAACAAACCTCTAATCCCTCGTGACTATCTGAACATTCAGGCTGTTCGTTCATCCACTAATCCCAAACAGTGAGGCGAAGATCGTGCGGAAAACGATCGTGATTCACGTCGATGGAGTGACAGGACATTCATTTCAAGAATTAGGAGGCCAGACATTACTGCAATCCGCTCTGACACCCCATCTGGAGCATTTGGCGTGTCATGGCGAAGTAGGACGTTTAGGGGTTCCCGGGGAACTGCGTCGATTTTCCGGGGAAATGGCACTTCTCGCCTTGTTAGGATACGATCCACACAAATGGTACACCGGTCCTGGTCCCTTTGAGGGTGTGAGCTTGGAGGTGGTTCTGGGCGCACATGATGTCGCGTATCTCTGCCATTTGGTCACCCTCAGCGGACAGGATGGATGGGGGGACGGGAAAAAACTGGGTCCACATTTGTTGATGTCGGATCCCTTTGGCGGGGGGGTGGAGACCGAAGAGGCCCGGGAACTTATCGATGCCATTAATGAACAATTAGTATCAGAAACCATTCAATTCTATATGGGCCACCATCACCGGCATCTCATGGTGTGGGTAGGGGGAAGTGGTAAAGTAGTCTGTCGCAATCCACAAGAGGCTCTTGGGCATCCGATTGACGCGTATCTGCCTACCGGCGACGGGGCTCAAATTGTGCGTGAACTCATGGAGGCCTCCAGGGTGATTCTTTGCCATCATCCTGTGAATCAAGAGCGCCTTGATGCCGGGTTGAAGCCGGCCAATTGTTTATGGTTGTGGGGGCCGGGTAAGCCTGTGGAATTGCCTCATCTGAAGGAACGGTGGCCGGTCAAGGGTACGGTTATTTCCTCCGACGGGCCATATGTGGGTGTTGGAACTGCCGCCGGCCTCCAGACGGTCAAGGTTGAAAACGTGGGAGAGGGAGATATCGCCTGGTTGCAGGCATTGGCTAAAATGACTTCCACTGCTCTTGAAACACAAGATCTGGTCTGTATGCATGTTCCTTTTTACGCGTGGCTAGTGAAGGATGGACAGATCACACCACCGTCTACATTGGTGGACTATCTTCAGCGTGTGGATGAACATGTGATCGGGGCATTACAACAGTCTTGTGCGACGAAAGACACCCACCGGATTGTGGTGGTGTGTACCCCTTCTCCGCATCAGCAGGTGGATGGAGTATCGGCTATGTCGCCGTATCTGGTGTTTGAAGGGCAAACGGTCAAACCGGAACATCCACCTGTGACATTTGATGAACGACAGGTGGCCAACCGTCCGCTCCGTGACGCCACGAAACTGTTTGAGCGTTTTGCGGTCAACAACTAATAAGTCCTATGGCACTGTACATTCAAAAATTTGGGGGGACATCGGTGGGGAGCCTGGAACGAATTCAAAACGTGGCCAGGCTGATTCAACATACCTACCGGGCCGGGCATCAATTGGTGGTGGTGTTGTCGGCGATGAGTGGGGAAACGGATCGTCTGATGAAAATGGCCAAGACCTTGAGCGTCGATCCGGATGATCGGGAACTCGATGTGTTGCTCTCTTCAGGAGAACGGGTCACGATTGCACTGATGGCGATGACCCTCAAAAGTCTCGGGATCAAGGCGCAATCCTTTACGGGACGCCAGGTGGGAATAGTGACCGATAGCGCGCATACCAAAGCCCGTGTCTCCCGGGTCGATACAGAACGGGTTTTGGGAGCGTTGCGTGAGGGGATTGTTCCGATCGTGGCCGGCTTTCAGGGTATTAACGCCGCGTCCGATGTGACGACGTTAGGGCGTGGCGGTTCTGATTTGACGGCCGTGGTGTTGGCGGCGGCGCTGAAGGCTGATAACTGCTTTATCTACACTGATGTGGATGGTGTCTACACGGCCGATCCCAATATTGTGCCGGACGCGAGGAGATTGGACAAAATCTCCTATGAAGAAATGCTAGAGTTAGCTAGTCTGGGTGCCAAAGTCCTACAGACGCGTTCCGTGGAGTTAGCTGCAAAATATCAAGTGCCAGTGGAAGTACGATCCAGTTTTCAAGACGGGCCGGGAACCCGCGTGGTAAAAGAGGATTCAGATATGGAACAGGTCTTAGTCTCAGGGGTTACGGGCGATCGGAATCAAGCCAAAGTCACGGTGGTCGGGGTGCCGGATCAACCCGGGATTGCGGCCAAGCTATTTAGCTCAATTGCCGACGCCTCCATCAACGTGGATATGATTATTCAAAATGTGAGTCAGGATTCCCTGACGGACATTTCCTTTACGGTGCCGAGGGTCGATCTCACCCGCGGGATGAGTCTCGTCCGAGATATTGCCAAATCGGTGGGAGCGCGCACGGTGGAGGTGAACGAAGCGATTGCTAAAGTCTCATTAGTGGGGGTGGGGATGCGTTCACATTCCGGTGTGGCCGCCCGAATGTTCCAGACGCTCTCACGCGAGGGCATTAATATTATGATGATCAGTACCTCGGAAATTAAAATCTCCTGTGTGGTGGAAGAAAAATATATGGAGCTGGCTGTTCGGGCGTTGCACCAGGAGTTTGGATTAGAGAACCCTCCGGGGGCCAAGAAATCATAGCCAGGTGATGTCGGTTTTCACAGATGATGCGAATGAGTGCCATGAATCCTAAGCTTCCTGTCATTGAAATGTATGATACGACCCTCCGGGATGGAGCTCAGGCTGAAGATGTCAGTTTTTCGGTGGAGGATAAGATCCGTATTGCCGTCAAATTAGATGAGCTGGGGATCCATTTCATTGAAGGGGGGTGGCCGGGAGCCAACCCCAAAGACATTGAGTTCTTCCGGATCATCAAATCGACCCCGTTGCAGCATGCCAAAATGGTGGCGTTTGGTTCGACGCGAAAAGCCAAAAATACTGCAAAGGCCGATCCCACGTTGGAAGCACTATTATCCGCGGAAACAGAAATTGTCACCATCTTCGGGAAAAGTTGGACCCTTCATGTGACGGAAGCGTTGGAGACCACTTTGGCCATCAATTTGGAATTGATTGCGGATTCCATCGCGTTTCTCAAGTCCAGGGGACGGCAGGTTTTTTACGATGCCGAACACTTTTTTGACGGGTATAAAATGGATCCCGATTACGCGATGAAAACCATTCAGGCCGCGGCAGAAGCCGGAGCGGAACGGATTGTGTTGTGCGATACCAATGGGGGGACGATGCCCTGGGATATTCGTGAGATTTTTGCGGCCGTCCGGAAGAATTGTTCTACGCCGTTAGGTATTCACGCGCATAATGATGCGGAGATGGGTGTCGCCAATTCGTTGATAGCCGTGGAAGCCGGAGCGATTCAGGTCCAGGGAACGATCAATGGTATTGGAGAACGGTGTGGGAATGCCAATCTGTGTTCCATCATGGCCAATTTGGAATTAAAAATGGGGAGAACAGCCCTGGGGGATGGACGTTTAGCCCATCTCCGCACCATTTCCCATTTCGTGGCGGAAATGGCGAATTTGACTCCTAATAAACGGCAGCCCTATGTGGGAGATACCGCGTTTGCCCATAAAGGGGGTGTGCATATCCATGCCGTGCAAAAAAATCCGCTTACCTATGAGCATGTGAATCCTGATGTGGTGGGGAACCATCGACGGGTGTTGATTTCCGACAGCAGCGGGCGAAGTGCCGTGTTTGGCAAGATGGAAACCTTCGGGCTGGATCTTCCTCAGGATAACCCCAAGGTGAATGAATTATTGGATTCCCTGAAAACGCTGGAATATGAAGGCTACCAATTTGAAGGAGCGGAGGGGTCCTTTGAATTGCTCGTTCGAAAAGCCATGGGGACCTACACCCCATCTTTTGAGCTCCTGGGGTGCCGCATCATTGTGGAGAAGCGAAAAACCGATGAGGACTCAATTTCCGAAGCCACGATTATGGTCAAAGTCGGGGAGGTCGTTGAACATACGGCGGCGGTGGGGGCCGGGCCGGTGAATGCCCTCGATAATGCCCTTCGCAAAGCCTTAGAGCATTTCTATCCGCAGTTACAGGAAGTCAAGCTGCTGGACTATAAGGTCCGGGTTTTAACCGGGCGACATGGAACCGGTTCCCGCGTGCGGGTCTTAATCGAGTCGGGCGATCAAAAAGAAAAATGGGGAACGGTCGGGGTGTCTGAGAACATCATTGAAGCCAGTTGGCAGGCTCTCGCCGATAGTATTGAATATAAGCTCATGAAGGAGAAGCCATAGAAGCAAGTGCGGTCGCGACCCTCCCGTGCTGGAGACTGAAAGTATCTGGAGGGGCTTCTGTTCTTGACATCACATCCGATGCCCGTTACGTTGCTGCCAGCAACAGCGGGCAAAAGCCGGGACTTACATTACCGTTTTTACAGCTTTTTAGATTATTGGCGTGGGGGGTACTGATTTATGCGCAAGGCTGACATCGCGGAAATCATTACGGAGACGGCAGGCATTCAAAAGGCTGACTCAATGGAAATGGTGGAGCAGGTGTTGGATTTGATCAAGTCGATGCTCCAGCAAGGGGAAGTCGTCAAAATCGCTGGATTCGGGAACTTTGTCGTTCGGAACAAAGGAGAGCGCAAAGGTAGAAATCCGAGAACCGGCGAAGAAATTGCCATTACGCCCAGGCGGGTGGTGACTTTCCGGCCAAGCCAGCTCTTTAAGAAATATGTCAATTCTTGACGGGCAAGAATCCGGTTATCGGTCTTGTTCACTCTCTTGCTAGACGCACCATGGGGTGATTGCAGGTATGGGGGTTGGAACCAAACAAGAGGAGAAGGCCTTTTATAAGATTGGGGAAGTCGCCGACCTGGTGAATCTACCTGCGTATGTCCTCCGGTTTTGGGAGTCAGAATTTATCTTTCTCAAGCCGAAGAAAAGCCAGGGCAAGCATCGGGTGTATTCGAAGGCCGACATTGAAACCGTCTTTGAAATTAAACGTATGCTGTATGATGAAGGGTATACGATTGCAGGTCTGAAGCGGTATTGGTATCGAAAGAAACGGGCAGGGAAAGCCGGGCAGGTCCCCAAAGACCGTGTTGAAAAAGCCAAGGCGGAACTGCAAGGTATTTTGAAGATATTAGCTCGAGAGACGACTTAGGTATTTGAAGACAGGTCAGGACAGTGTCGGGGCGTAGCGCAGCCCGGTAGCGCACTCGCTTGGGGTGCGAGAGGTCGGAGGTTCAAATCCTCTCGCCCCGACCACTTTTTCTGTCGGCAAGACGAACCAATTCCCATCCTTTGATATGTTCGGAAGGGAGCCGCTGTTGTGCACGGTAATAGCTGGCTAGCCCTGTAAGTCCTCTTCTTCAGCCAGCTCATCACCCTCGGGCATGCCATACGCCACATATTTTGCATAGGAGAGATAAATCTGACTGCTATCTCTCATGGCCTTTGAACCAGCCTTCATTCTGGTGAATCGGTTTTTGGAGTCCTCATCGGGTTGTGTTTGGAGATGGCTCACGTATTGTTCTAATAAGAGGGAATAGCGCTGCATCGCCTGTTCTATTTCCAAATAGGCTTGCACAATGTCTTCTTGCATGAATGTTCCTCCTTCATAATTCTCCCCACCTTACAAAAGCCTATTCCCATGGTCAACTTTCCCGGATCGTGTTCAGGAAACTCAGCATGGAGAGTACGAAAGGTCAGGGAGCGAATCTTGCGTTGAAGGCGTGTTTGACCGATTTTTCAGGTATTCAGTAGAATGCCCTTTGGGTTGGAGAGTCCGCAGTGTGTTTCTCACCACAATTTGGAAACCTGTAGCTTAGTCGGCGCTATCCATGAGCCTCCACCCGCCATCTCCTTGGATTTCCGTCGTCATTCCCATCAAAGATGAGCGTGATAATATCCCTCTCTTAGCCGGCCAATTACTCAAGTTTTTTGAGGCGAGACCGGAAAGTGCCATTGCGCCATTCGAAATGTTGTTTGTGGACGATGGCAGCACGGATGGGAGCAGCAAAATTTTAGATGAATTGATCAAACAATCGCCATCGATTCGAGTTATTCGACTCGACCGGAACCATGGGCAAACAGCGGCCTTCGATGCGGGATTTCGCCAGGCGCGGGGAAGGCTGATTGGGACCATGGATGGGGACTTGCAATATGACCCATGCGATTTCTCGAAACTTCTGGCATTTAGTGATCGATTCGATTTAGTGTGCGGCAGACGTCAGGCGCGGCATGATAATCTTGTGCGCCGGTTATCTTCCCGCATCGCCAACCGTGTCCGCAATTGGGTGGTGCGTGACGGGATTTCAGATACGGGTTGTTCCCTGAAAATTTTTCGGAGGGCGGTGGTTGAACGTCTGCCCCCATTCAGGAATATGCATCGTTTTTTCCCCGCGCTCGCACAAATGTATGGCTTTACGGTGACAGAAGTTCCCGTCCAACATTTTCCTCGGGCGCACGGCGTATCCAAATATGGGGTGGGCAACCGGTTGTTTGTGGGACTGTATGAT
>JAOUGQ010000440.1 GCA_029865515.1 Nitrospirota bacterium | reverse complement strand
CCGCATCACGAAGATTCACAAACGAGACCCCTTTCACCACCCGCCCGTCTTTCACATCCAGGCACGGAATGATTCGCTTGGTCAACATGATGTTCGAGCGTCTCCTGCCGAAGCCACCAGGGCCAAAGCCGCTTTCAAGTCCAATGTCCCTTCATACAAGGCTTTGCCAATAATAATTCCCGAAATCTTACTCCCAAGTTCCTGAATAGTCTGTACATCTTTCAGGACCGTCACTCCACCTGAGGCAATCACGGGAAACGGCGAGATTTCTACCGCTTCGCGTAAGGCGGAAATATTTGGTCCCGCCAACATGCCGTCCCGTGAAATATCTGTAAACACAATGCCTCCCAACGGCAAATCTTTGACCGATTCAAAGACCTGTCGAGGAGTGAGAGTGGAAACCGTCTTCCACCCATGCACTGCCACTAATCCCTGCTTGACATCAATCCCGACCAAAATTTTATGTGGGAACAGATCGGAGGCGGCCGCCAGAAATTCAGAATCCTGTAAGGCCGCCGTTCCCACCACCACCCGGTCCACACCACAGGACAGGTATTCACGAATCGTTGAGGTATTTCGTATGCCTCCACCGACCTGCACGGGAATCGCCAACCGTTTGGTGATCGCTTCAATCTGCGCCAGATGCTTGGGGGTTCCCACCACTGCCCCGTCCAAATCCACCACATGAAGATAATGCGCCCCAAGGCCTTGCCAATGTTCCGCCATCCCGACAGGATCATCGGAATACCGGGTGACCTGATCCATTTCGCCCTGCCGCAACCGGACGCATTTACCATCCTTCAGATCAATCGCAGGAATCAAGAGCATCGGTTAAGGACTCTCACTCAAGGAAGTAGCAGGAAGACGGGGCTCCTGATCAACCCGGCCAACGGGAAACGCCTTCATCACTTTTTGCACGCCCAATTCGGCCAGTTCATCGGCCGTGACAAATCCTCCACCTTTTTCAAAAAATCCCACCACATCCTGGTTGAGCGGTTTTTGTTCTTCAAAAAATTCTCCCCTCCACAAGATGGTTCCATCCGAAGGCTTCACGAGATACACTTCAAACCCCACCGCCGCTGGTTTGGCCCCGAGTTTGCTCCCTTCCCGCTCGCGGTATGTCCGAACAATTCCCGTCAGGACTCCGTCGACCTTTAAGCGGGCTCCTACTTCTTGAGCCATCGCCTGTAATGGTGGGGGGGCTTCCTGAGTTCCCTTCTCAACCATGGGTGAGGACTCCGGTGGCCCAATGACCCGCAGTGAGGGCCGACTGGCCAACGCCGAAACCACCTTTGTCGTAATTCGTTGCGCTGCTATTTCGGGGACCACATAGAGATCTTTTCTTGATTCTGTCCCATCCACCTGATCAGTGCCTGGCAATCGAAATTGTGTGCGGATTTCTTCTGGATCCCTCACACCTCCACGTGCGGGCCTACTCCCCCATTGAGGGGTTTGGATCGTCTGAAAAGGAAGAACGGCGATACTTGATATGCGAGACGGATCAAATTGAGGAGCGGACTGAAACTGAACCTTGGACGGGACGCATCCCAAAACACCAAGACAACACCAGCCAATGAGCCATTTCACAAAAAATCGGGCATGCGGCTTAACAAACCATCCGTGAACCGCGACGGGTTCTCCACTCATTCCCAATCCCCAAAGTTCTTCAGGACCTGTAATCCGACGGCCTGACTTTTTTCCGGATGGAATTGTGTGGCAAAAATATTGTCCTTCCAGACACTACTGGCGAAGGGGATTCCATACTCGGTATGAGTACTGACAAGAGAACGATCCGCCGGTTCAACATAGTAGGAATGCACAAAATACACATAGGAGCCAGGAGGAATCCCCCGTAAAGGCGGAGCCGGTTTGTTCACCTGAATCGTATTCCAACCCATGTGAGGAATCTTGAACGACGTTTCCCCATCATCATGTGGCCGGGGAATCGCTTTAACCTTTCCGGTCAGGATACCTAACCCTTTATGACATCCAAATTCTTCACTTTCCGAAAACAGCAATTGGTAGCCTAAACAAATGCCCAGAAAAGGTTTCCCTTTTGCAATGGAGCGATGAATAACATCCGTCAGCTCATAACGGGCGATGTTGGCCATACAATCTCCAAAAGCTCCCACACCCGGCAATACCACATGACTGGCCTGGTCAATCACACGAAGGTCTCGAGTCACGACCGCTTCATGACCCACAAATTCAAACCCTTTCTGCACGCTCCGAAGATTTCCCATCCCATAATCAATAATGGCAATCATGTCCGGGTCGCTTCCCTCTCCACCCGCCTATGCTTTCTCACCTTTTACAAAGATCCTTTGGTTGAGAGAACGCCCTTGATTCGTTCTTCTCGTCTGACCGCCTGCTCTAAGGCTTTGGCAAACGCTTTAAAAATCGCTTCCATGATATGATGAGGATTTCTCCCGTAGGGCACATTCACATGGAGATTCAACCCTCCCTGACTCACAAAG
>JAOUGQ010000439.1 GCA_029865515.1 Nitrospirota bacterium | reverse complement strand
CGGACTTCCTTGAGCAAAAACTACTCCAAAAATTCTACAAAACAATGGGTTCCACATTCTACCCTAAATTTAGCCCTCGATTGTCCCCCGCGAAAATGGCTAGCCCCTGAGAGATCGGGGAAGGAAGGAATGGCCATTTGCGCCCCCATCCCCGGTTCAGACAGGATACAATAAGGAAATGAGAATGGATTTCATAGACAACTAGCAAAAAATTAAGGCCCGTGACCTTCAGTGCTGTCCCACAGGCCAACCAGAGATGAGTATCCACTTCATCACCAATCGATTCCACCTTAAAAAACCACGATGCCTTACCCCAATAAATTGACAGAACAGTCCAGGGATTCTCGTCAGGAACGGCCCGGTTTAATCCTTTTCCACAAACCCAAAGGATATATTGTCACTCGCAAGGATGAGAAGGAGAGAAAAACGGTCTATCAAGCACTACCGCCTTTCGTTTTGCGGGAAGGATGGGTGCCGATCGGACGTTTAGACAAGGACTCCCGTGGACTGTTGCTGTTCACCAGAGAGGGAACATTGGTTGACCTGCTCACCGAACCTGGGCGATGCGAAAAAACATATGAAGTGATGATCCGCGGAAGAATTTCAGATGAAGACTTATCCCGTACCTTATTCGGAATTCCCACCTCTATTGGGATATTGAAAGTGCACAGTATCACCAAGAAAAAAGAAGTCGGGCCTAAAACTCATTTAGAGGTCGTCTTACGGGAGGGGAAAAATCGCCATCTCCGACGCATCTTTCATGCGCTGAAAGACCCAAAATTTCAGACTCCCCTCAAGGTTCTCGATCTGAAGCGCTTGCAGGTTGGCCCCTTGACCTTGGATATCCCGATTGGAGATTGGCGTTTTTCCACACGGGAAGAAGAGACCAAACTGCTCTCTTCCTTAAAGAAACCCCCGCAGCAGGATTAAATTGAGGGAGGGAGGGAAATCACGACTTTTCAATTTTTGCCCATGAGTCTCGAAGAGGCACCGTCCGGTTAAACACCAGTTTATCCCGGGTGGAATCCGGATCCAGACAAAAATACCCCTGCCGCTCAAACTGGAACCGACTTCCCGGTACAGCCATACTGAGCCCAGGTTCTACCCGACAATCAGGAAGGACCGTCAGAGAATGAGGATTCAACAGAGCCAGAAAATCCTGCAGTTCACCTCCCGAACCGGAGTTCGATTGAGTCAACAAGGCCTCATAGAGACGCACTTCCGCAGGAATGGCATGTTGAGCCGAAACCCAGTGAAGCGTACCTTTGACTTTTCGACTTGATTGGGTCCCGCCACTTTTCGTATCTGGATCAAAAGTACATCGTAGAGCCGTCACCTCACCCGTTTGAGGATCTTTTTCGACACCAACACAGCGAATAATGTAGGCGTATCGAAGCCGGACTTCCTGCCCTGGAGATAATCGGAAGAACTTCTTGGGAGGATCTTCCCGGAAATCATCGTGTTCGATATAAATTTCACGAGAAAACGGGACCTGTCTCTTGCCCTGGCCAGGATCTTCAGGATTATTGACCGCCTCCAATTCCTCGACCTGCCCTTCCGGATAATTGTCAATGATCACTTTCAACGGATGTAAGACGGCCATCACCCGTGATGCCGAGAGGTTCAAATCCTCTCTGATCGCATGTTCCAACAGGGCCATTTCAATCACGCTATCTCGCTTCGCCACCCCAATCCGCTCACAGAAATTTCGAATCGCCTCAGGAGTGTACCCACGACGCCGAAGCCCTTTGAGCGTGGGCAAGCGTGGATCATCCCACCCGTTCACATGTCTCTCTTCGACCAACTGAAGCAGTTTTCGTTTACTCATCACGGTATGCCCAAGATTCAACCGGGCAAATTCAATTTGTTGCGAATGGCAGGAGACGTCACACTCACGAAGCACCCAATCATATAATGGCCGGTGATCCTCAAACTCCAGCGTACATAACGAATGGGTAATGCCTTCCAACGAATCGGAAAGAGGATGGGCAAAGTCATACGTGGGATAGACGCACCAAACCTCCCCTGTCCGATAATGAGCGGCGTGTCGAATGCGATACAACGCCGGATCCCGCAAATTGATATTGGGGGAGGCCATATCAATTTTGGCCCGTAACACGTGCGCCCCATTCTCAAATTCTCCAGCCCGCATCCGGGCAAATAAAGCCAGATTTTCTTCAATAGTGCGTGTCCGGTGGGGGCTTTCCTTCCCTGGCGCAGTCAACGTACCCCGGTATAGCCGGATATCCTCGGCAGTTAAACTGTCAACATACGCTTTACCTTTTTGAATAAGCAGCACGGCATACTGATACAGTTGCTCAAAATAGTCAGAGGCATAAAAGAGGCGATCGTCCCAATCAAAGCCCAACCACCGGACATCTTCTTGAATAGAAGTGACATACTCCATAGTCTCCTTGGTGGGATTCGTATCATCCAAACGAAGGTTACACAGCCCGCCGAATTCCCGGGCAATCCCAA
>JAOUGQ010000437.1 GCA_029865515.1 Nitrospirota bacterium | reverse complement strand
TATGGGTTGAAGGACTAGACCCCGATATCGTCCTTTTGGCTAAGGCCTTGTCTGGCGGTTATGTGCCGATTGGAGCCATGGTCACCAGGCGGGAAATTCATGACAAATTCTTTCCGTCGATGCAGCACACCATGCGACACTCATGCACGTTTGGCATGAGTAATCTGGCAATGGCAGCAGGCCTGGCATCCCTCCACGTACTTGAAGAAGAAGACTTGATGGAGAATGCCCAGCGCAGGGGTCAGCTTCTGAAGGACGGCCTTGAAGCCATGAAGCCCCGTTTTGAGTTTATCAAGGATATACGACAGCGAGGCTTAATGATCGGTATTGAATTCGGTGAACCCCGGTCCCTCGGTTTGAAAGCCGCTTGGGCCATGAGCCACCGGATGGATAAAAATTTATTTCCTCAGGCCGTCGTCATTCCACTCTTCGACGACCATCGTATTCTGACCCAGGTCGCCGGCCATGAGATGGATGTCATAAAACTGCTTCCTCCGCTCAACATTTCCGATGTCGATGTCCGATGGTTTCTCACGGCCTTTGAACAATGCATGGAAAACCTGCATCGCTTCCCCGGCCCTGTCTGGGAGGTTTTAAAAAAACTGGGCAAACAGGCGCTGTCCTCACATGAAAAATAGGGGGAGGCAAAGTTTGAGCCGGAGGAGGATCTCGTCAATACAGCTGGAACCTGGAGTAGCTCTCAGATCATGCATTTCGTGCCAATGAGTTCGTAATTACCACTTCTAGAAATTCTTTTTGGCTTTCTAGAAGTGGTAACGCACCATCAGTGCTCCTCCGCTGGATGCCACAGACCATCGGTTGGATTTCGCGGCGGATAGACCTGCAGCGAGGCGTTCGTAATCACGCAGATCCTGCTGGCGCCCCCAAGGCTCAGAAAAGGCGTAGGCTATGCCGCCAAGGAAGCCCGCAGCCCCGGCGATGATCCCGTCTTTGGTGTCACCAAAGACGCCAATCACTGTCCCCGCCAGCCCATTCAGTGCAGCATTTCCAGCATGATATATCCAGCCGGTGCGTTCTGCCTCCCGAGCCGCGCTGGCGCGCAATATCGCTTCGGCTTTGGCCAGTTTCTCTCGACGTTCTTCCGACGTCGTATCGGGAAGCGTGCGAATTGGATTCGCACCGTCAAGCCCAGGGATAGGACGGAAAAGGTACTGGTCACCCACACCGATTAGCGCCACGACCGACTGGGTAGCAAAATTGATGCGGTCGTCACTCGAAGAGGCAAGTCCAGCCGAGATGGCCAGCCCCACCGCTGCCCCACCGTTGATCACGGTCCAAGCACCATGCCAAATCTCTGTGTGTTGCTGGTGACCATCGAGGCGCTCCTCGATGAAAGCCAGCCGTCGTCTCACCTCGGCATCTGACGCATCTTGTGCGATAACTGGCAATCCACCCGTTCCGTGGATGAGCCAACCCACGGTCCAGCATATGAGCCATTGAAGCCATTTATTGGCTCTCCTCCACTTCACCATGATTTCCTGAACGACTCTATCCTTCCGCCGTCAGACATGTAATTGCTGCCTGGTGTCCACACTCTGAAGAAAAAATCCATCTTTGTCCTTTGGGAAACCAGTGCTTGTAATTGGGCATAGCGCAATTAATCCATAGAATAGAAATGAATCGTATCGCATCAGGGACGTTAACTTCTCCTAAAAACCGAGGCAACCAATTGCTAACCAGAGAAGTCAGGCAATGCCAAGGCAACACCCCATGCAGCATTCCCCATCCACCTTATATCCTGTCTGATCTTCTTCACTGGTCTACAATCCATCCCAGAGCCAAAAGATGGGTTCATTCTTGCCTCACGGTACAAACCGATAAGATCGGTTTACACAATAAACCGGGCACATGGTTTACACTTTGCGCTCAGGTTATTCCGCTTTCTTACGAATGCCTTCAAAGATTTCTTCGAAATAGGGTCCCATTAACCCACGGGCGACTGGATGTTTCGCCGAGGATCCAAAACCTGCCACTCCATCGGTGGAGATACGATAGAGGGACACCAACAGCGAGCCCTCTTTCGTGGGAAATGCACCCCCGACTGCCTGTAAGCCGTTATACTCGTGGCTGGCATAAAAGTGGCGGTCAACCACCACATAGGCATCGCCCTCATGGAATAACATGCGATGGCTCAAGACCAAAGTCGGACGGCTAAACACGTCAACATTGGCCCAGTTAAACCGTGTTTCGAGTTGTTTGGCCTGGACGGCTGGATATTTAAGTAAGGTTTGATGGAAAGAAGGAAAGAATTTGGCGACAAATTTTGCCTCGTTGGTGGCGAGAAGAAGGTCCTGACTCAACTCAAACTTCTCCTCCCCACCCCGCACGTAGGGAGGAAGCCTGACAGGCCCTTTGCACGATAGGCTTGGTATCGGGCCAGTAATAGCTCCCGCACCAATGTCTCAACTTCAGCTTGTGACCAGCCTTTGGATTTGAAGGCCTGAAACGCGGCAATTTCCT
>JAOUGQ010000438.1 GCA_029865515.1 Nitrospirota bacterium | reverse complement strand
ACCTTTAACGAAATCTTGATCGACAAGCCGTTGAATAACCAATGAATTCGGGTTTGGCCTTGTGGTGGGATATAACGCCACTTGAGAAGTATAACCGGCACAGTTTTCCGCAAATGAAAAGACAACCTTCTTTGCAAACTCCGGTCGTCTCTCGGTTGCGTAATGCTCAGCGAGGGGAATACTCGGTTTATTCCTACGAGCCTTATCTGTTGCCAGCAATAAAAAAGAATTTGCCATTTCTCCCAAAATACCATTACGAACAATCGGACGTAAGGCTCTTTCCTGGTTGAAATGAATACGTGGTGGAGATTGCGGGTCATCACTGCACGCACTACGGAGCACCGGGGTTAGATCAATTCCGTCTGCCGGCAAGGAACCGTTTTCTGACACCATCAAGCTCGGTAACTTGTAATCCGGGAAGGGATACCACCACTCCTGTTCTGTTAGACCAACCTTACCGACTCGCTTGCCAAGCTCTCTCCGTCCAAAAGTAACGACGCCACCTTGGTTGTAGTGTTCTTCGATGCCAAACATGGATTTGCCAACATGGTCTTCTGGAAACCCGGCAAAATATTTTAACCCTAGCTGGTTTTCGATAGCGATAATCAATGTACCGCCTGGTTTGAGAAGTCCCTTTATATAACTCAACATGGCATCAACAGGATCTCCGCCACCGCCAGGAAAAAATTTTCTGGCATACTCCAAAACACCAATAAGCGTGATCACATCAAACTGTGGTCCCGGTTTAAAATGATGAATAACCTCACCAACAACCGTAATGTTGCTAAGATCACGGCAACGCAATGCCAAAATGGATGCCCGACGTAGGCTCCCCTCCAGCGCAACCACTTCTGCACCTAATTCACCAAGATAGCGGGTAATGGCGCCACAACCGGCACCGATTTCAAGCACACTCTTCCCATGTAAACGCTCTTCGAATGGCCGCAAAAGATTGACGCGTTTCCGCGATAAATGGTAGAGGGAGGGCCAATCAGTGCAATATTTGGCCAACTCAACCGACATGACGCTGGTATCCCTCGCCCCGGAAACAATGTTTCTCAATCGGTTTTCAATTTCGTCGCCATCACTGTAATCGATCCCTGCATATTCGGGACGTTGCCACAGCCCCATATCTTGATTGAAAACATAGCCATTGGATTGGAGGTAAAATTTCATAGAGGATTTTTTACTCCTGATGTTCAAGGAACAATACTTTCAAATACATGCTCTTTGGGGGAATCCCATTCCGAAAAGACCATCACACCAAACCACTTATGGAGTTTTCCCTCACTCCCAAAAATAATGTTGCATTCTTGCTACGTTGTTCAAGTTTTATGCCATTAACAGCGCAGAACATACCTTGACCAATTCCATTTTCGATGGCTTAACGCATCTTTGGCCGCATTACTGGGTATAAGATCGAGGCAAATTTTTCCCTGTGAGTAGGAAATTATTGTTCCAGGGGGGAGGAGTGAGGAAACGATTGAATTCTGACCGGAATCTCCCTTACGGGAGCGCTTTTCAATCAGGAATGTAAGGGAAAATTATCTTGAAGAAATAAAATAGCCCGCGATTTTCACTCGGTTGACTCACTTTGCTTTGATAACTTTTTTTTCCCTTCAGAAAGGGCTTGAATTTGTATAGGATCTGTTGACAAGGCCTTGAGGTTTTCTTGTCGAACGGCTTCGTACAATTCTTCACGAAGAACCCGAACATGGGGAGGACATTCAATTCCGAGGCGCACCTGGCCTCCCTTAATCTGGACAAGGACAATACGGATATCTTCTCCCAATCGAATAGCTTCATCAATTTTTCTGGTGAGTATGAGCATGGTGCCTTCCTTGGCTTTGGGGTAAAAACCGCTGGTGCAGGGAAATCTATTGCGTCAAAACAGATTATCCTGATCTACAAATAATGTTTTCTCATCAGGTTATACCGATGCCGTCTCTGTCACAACTTCATGTTCAGGTGTGTGCTCAGCAGGAGCCTGGAGTAATGGATATCGCAAGGGGATCGATTCATGAAGAATCATTTGCTTCCCCTTTCGTGTTCGCAAATTGACGACCAGAGGTGCCCGGAGATTCGCAGTAGCCTGATCCGGCCTTCCGGAGGGGATCGTCACCACAGCCATGATTAAGATCGAATCACTTTGGAGCATCTCCAGTTCCGCCAGACCTTCACCGGGAACATCGATGCGAAAATCCGGTTGCAAAAGATTCACATCCACAATCACAACGGCCAAACTGGGGTCATCGCACGATTGAAACCATTGATAGTCGGAATCCTCTGCTGCATCAAGCACGACAAACCGGCGAAAAGCAGGAAACCCCACAAGCCCAGAAGGAAAGTTTAGCAGCGTTTCATCCGACACATCCAGTATTCCAAATCGACTGGTCTGAATCTTCATAATGTCACCTTCTCCCCAATATTCAATGGTTCATCCTCATCCTGCAAGTCTGGAACATCTCCAAGTCTTGCCCC
>JAOUGQ010000120.1 GCA_029865515.1 Nitrospirota bacterium | reverse complement strand
CTTTGGCTTGAGCCTGGATTTATTGGGGTAACAATGAATCGGGCCACACAATGCGTTGGTGGGTGAAAAGTGCTTACGCTTGTTCATGTGGTGGGGATGGCGATCGGGAGCACAGGACAGTCGTGGCGCTGCCGGTCAACCTTTAGAGGGAATTAGAGCCCGGTCCTATTTCTGACCTCAGGCAAAACTTCGTTGATGAAAATGGGAATCTTTTGACACAAACAGCAACCGCTGGTCTTTCGTATACGGCCAGATCATGCCGTCATCAGCATGGGCCAAACCCACATCCCGAATGTGACCGGAATCAGGAAACGTGGAGGATAAAAGTGCGACTAGACGTGGCGAGAGGTTTTCGTCAAAGAGGAGCTTCGCTCGGGAGGCACCGACACGAATTTCCACTCCCGGTCGGCGGCAATCCGGCGAGCGACGCATAGGCGAGTGACATCGGAATGCCCTAGGCAGCGAGGGTCACGGCGCCAATGGAGAAAGGGGTCGGGAGTCGTTGTTGGTCAAGGCTTAGATTTTTCCATTCAGGCATTGGATGAATAGGTGCTGACTTGAGAAGGCACTAATTTGGCTTTCAACCTGATGCCACGGCGAAGGATCTGGCTGAGCTGTTGCATCGTCAAGCAGGGTACAGATTCTTCTTCTGACTCAGGATGACAGCATAACCTCTGGGAATCCATCTCCATCGAGGTCATTCCCGACATTGTTTATCGGGAATCCATCTTGGCCTTTTGGGGATGGATCCCCGCTAACCACTGGCGGGGATGACAGGGAAAGACGGTTATGGCAGATTTTGGTAATCGGGTTTTTGATCGCCTGACTATTTGGGGGGATGACGTACGAGAGAATGTAACAAGAACAGAATTAATCAGCCGTTACCTGACAAATGAAGTTCAGCGTTTTACACGCAGGCAGTCGTTTGTGATCAGGGAGGGAAGGACAATATCTGAATGAGGATGATCCATCAAAAAAGCCTGGGTCTCAAGATTACCTTGAGACCCCGGTTATTTGTGCTGCCTGTGAGAAGTTGTTTTCTGAGAAAATAGAATTTGGGCAAACTTCTTTCTGGATCATGTGGGGTAACATTAGAAAATGAAGTGCAATTTCCCTCCAAAATATGCGGTATTGTCATAATCTTTATCGGTAATCTTATTGCCGTTTTTATTTTCCAGGCGAATGTTCCCGTTGGTGACCACGCTGCCAAATACTTCCACGGCAGCCTGCGGCATCATCCACCACGTCACCTTTCCATAGACCGGCACCTCTTTCTTTCTCTTCCCCCACTGCATCATTCTTATCCAGACGGAAGCGGCGACGTTGAAACTGGAGCCCGCCAGCCAGCTCCACGGATTCTGCCACCTTCCATGGCACTTCTCCGCCCAACCCCGGCGTGGGACCCAGGTGGTTAATACCAGTTCGCAGTGTCCAGTTTTCGGCAAATTTCCAATTAATCACCGGGATGGGGGCCACTAAGGCCTTATCTTCAATTTGACTCAAGGCACCGATCAGCAGCCCCACCGAAAAGGTGGGGCTGGCCACATAGTTGAAGCCCACCAACCCACCGCCGGTGAAGGACTTTCTGGCTTTGGCCCCGCTTTCTCCCGTCCATTGAACCACCGGAGCAGCCAGGAGTGTCCATTGTTGACTGGTCTGCCATTTGAACAGGGGAGCATATACAAAGCGGTTGATGCTGTCCCACCGAAAAGGTGAGTTGCCTGAAAACGAGTAGTTATGGTTTTCATAGCCCAGAATGTTATCCAGTTTAAACGTGTCACTGAAGGAGATCTCTGCGTTCAACCCTGCCCGAAAGGAATTGCGGTGAAAATCGCCATTCGACTTTTTCAAATCAGTATTGGCCAGATATCCTTACCCCATATCCTTACCCCAATTCCACATCGAAAGGCTTGGGGCGCGGCTTGGGATCGGCCTCAATGACCGCCACCTGTGCCAAAACCGGTCCCGCCAGCGTCAAAATGCCGGTGACCACTAGAAGCATCTGACACATCCATTTCACGGAAAGGTTGCAAGAGGTTTTTCTCATAAGCCCGTTCTCCTTTTAAAAGGTGAAATACAGGGTTGCCCGAATTTTCGAAGTCACGGTTTCTCAACAGTGCTGAACAAACAAAAGGGGAAGGGCGAAAATTCATTTCCCAACTGGACCGGGGAATCTACATAGTTTATTGAAATAGCTTAAGTATTAAATGTGAAGCAATGAGCCAGTTAGTGGACACACCATCGGAGGGAACAGACATCCGCATTACCATCTGCCTTTATAATTCTTGATTTGCCCCAATTTCATGAGCTAGGATTATGCGTTAATCAGGAGGGGCTCGATCGGGCTCCAACAACTTCACAATTTACCAATTGAAAGAAGGAGTATCAAATGATCAAGAGGGGGATGAATGTGCCTTCATGGAGATCAATCCTGGCCAGCGTGGCGGTCGGAATTGTCGTCTCGATGCTTTTGGTTGGATGCAGTACGACTGCCTCGCTCCCGCCAAATATTGCGATGGGTCTTGAGGGCTTACGGAATGAAGGGGTGTCTCTGAGAGGACAGGTTGAGAAAACCGTTGGTGCGCTGAATGAGATGATGTCAAAACCTCAGGCAGATCTGTCCCCGCAATATCAAAGCTATACTCACGAGCTAGGAATTCTGGAAAACAAATTAGCACAAGCCCGGGAACAACGGACTGCCACCCAGACCGTCGTGAGAGAACAATTCATGTCCTGGGATGAAAATCTTAAAAAATTGAAAAACGAACAAACACAGGCGAGCGCGGCGGAACGTCGGGCCGCCACGGAAGCGACCTATTCTGCTATCCAACAAAAGATTGCCGAGCTGAAGAAGGAATGGACTCCTTTTAATACCGACCTCAATGACATCAGACAGTACCTGAAATCCGATCTAAGCAAAGAGGGATTGCAGGCGATGAAACCGACTGCCCAACGAGTATTTGACCAAAAGGATAGCGTCATTAAACGGCTGGACGAAGTCATTCAGACCTTGGACAACGCCATCAAGGATCGTTAGTGGCTGGTAGTCTGTAGGCGGGTCTTTTCTTAGAAAACGCTCTCCGATGGTCAACCTTTCGAACCGCGAACCGGAAGCACTCTCTACTTGAAAGAGAAGAGCAGGGAGTGCCCATCCTCCTTTCCCTGTGTAACAATTGTCTTCAAGATTCCAACAAGAGAGGGAACTCGCCGTCTTGCTTATCCTTCATCGTTAGGTCACTCCAAAATTCTCATGCATTTTTCGCGCGCTGAGGGATAATTTTGATTCCTCTGCTCCCCGCCCCATGATTGTTCTCTTCAGTACATCTATGCAGAAAAAGATTTCCCACATTGACCCGTAGCAGACTGTTTCCATGGTTAAATTTTTTTTCATTTGGGAATGCGGCTCTTAATGGTCTTTATGGAAGGTACTGGATATACTCATGACCTGTATCACTCGAAGTAAATTCTAGGATGGCCTTATGATGACCTTTCGCCACATCTATTGGCTGATTTTTATCCTGTGTGTTGTTCTCAGCTTGGACGGATGCGCCACAAAGACAGCTTCGTTGGACTTTTCCGGGTTTTTAGGTCATTACACAGGGCTTCGTCCCTCGCCGGATGAAAGCGGGGCGTGGAGTTATCGGAAGCCGGATGCCAATTTTAAAAGGTACACCAATATTATTCTGGATCCTCTGATTATCTGGCCAAGTCAGCATTCTGCATATGGAGGGGTGGATGCCTTGACTGCCTGGAAGTTGGCCCTCGCGTTTCAGGATCGCATGAGCCAGGCCTTGGCGGGAGGATATCGGATTGTGAAAGAGCCTGGTCCTGGAGTCCTTCGCCTTCGAGCAGCTTTGACCGACGTGATGTTGGAGCATCCCAAGCTGGCATCACCAGGCCCGTTGCTTCCACTGGCTAATGATATCCTGATCCAGGCCTCTGAAAAAATTTCCGGGATGAATGCCTTGGAGGGAGAGGCTGCTATTGAAGCCGAATTATTGGATGCAGAGAGCCAGGAACGTCTGGCTGCGTATGTCGAAAAACGGGTGAGTTCCAAAGTACTCCTGACCCAGGATAAAGATTCTCTGGGGCCAATATTAGAGATCTTTGACTATTGGGCCAAAAAATTTCGGCAACGCTTAGACGAAGAGCGCGGCTTACGGGAGTATCAGAAAGAGATTCAGTAAGTCTGCCAATCGGGCATTTTCTTTTCTGCAAAATTTTGTGCTGCATCCTCCAACCAACTGTTCATCCTTTCTATCCACCGTATTGCACGAGTTCGCAAATTTGCTAAATATCTTCTGGTTCCATTACGATTTCCCTTACCAGGTTTTTTATCATGACTCATTGAATGTTGTTACACTTTTTCTGGAGGTCTGATGCCATGTTTTCTGGAATTCGACGAAGCTCCTTTTTCCAAGGATTGCTCTTCTTTACGCTGTTGTTTGGATTATTTTGTTCTGTATCAGCCATCCCCTCTTCGGTTTCGGCACAGAGCGCGTCCGAAGAAGACATGTTGGTGGAAAAGGCTCGTCTAACCTTGGAAAGTTTTCTCGCAGATCCCGACATGCAGTGGTTTCGCGATCATATGAAGGAAGCAAGGGGCATTTTGATTGTGCCTCAATTTATCAAGGGTGCGTTTTTTATTGGCGGATCCGGCGGAAGCGGGGTATTGGTTGTTCGTGATGAGAAGACCAACGAATGGAGTTATCCGGCGTTTTTGACCCTTGGTGGGGCCAGTATCGGTCTGCAATTCGGCGGGCAAGCTTCGGAAGTGGTGTTGTTAGTGATGACGCAAAAGGGCGTCGATTCCATGATGAGCACGACCGTGAAATTAGGTGGCGATGCTTCCGTGGCAGTTGGCCCTGTCGGACGAGGGGTAGAGGGGTCGACCGCGCCGAATTTGAGTGTCGATTTTTTATCTTTTTCAAAGGCGAAAGGCTTGTTTGCCGGACTGTCACTTGAAGGGGCGGTGGTGGGTGCACGGGACGCGTTAAACACTAACTATTATAAAACACCGACCAAAGCCATCGATATTCTGGTGCGGCGCAGTGTGAGCAACCCTCAAGCCGATCCCTTGCTTGCGGTCGTCAAGAAGGGCACTAAAGGTGAGAGTTGACCTTCTCTGGAACAACTAAGTTGGATCAGGTCTTTTATTTGGCCGATCCCTTGCTTGATCCATGAATCTTACATCCACTTGAGCCGGACGTTCTCTGGATTTCTTTATTGGTAATTTTCCACCAAATTACTTTCATCTTTAATCGGCAATTTCTTCTGAAGTCCTTTTTGATAGGCTGTGATGGTCAATTCAAGAGACTTTAAGCGCGAACACGAAGCTAGTGCCTACTAAACTTTTCACAATTGAGGAGAAATTATGAAGGCGAGTCTTCATCGAACTGTCCTGATTCTGGTTGTCTTACTTTTTTTTGTTGCAAGGGTGCGCCGCTACGCAACAACGGAGAGATGTGGTCGAAACGGGATTTCTTAAGGCTAGTGAACATTCCATGCTCACAGAAGGAAAAGGTGAACACGAGGCCTTGCTCCACTACACCAATCCGGACGTCGACTGGCGCTCTTACAACAAGGTGATGCTTGATTCCGTGTCGGTCTGGAAAGACAAAGAAACGCAAGATGTGTCTCCCGAAGATCTTCAGATGTTGACCGATTTTGCCTATGGCCAAATGCATGACGCATTGAGCCGAGACTATACCATTGTGACCCAACCTGGACCTGGCGTCATGCATGCTACCTTTGCCATTACCGAGGCGGAGGCTTCAAATGCCGCCTTGGACACCATTACCTCGATCATTCCTCAAACCAGAATCTTGACTGGAGTCAAAGGCCTCGTCGTGGGCGGAAAGCCTGGTTTTGTGGGAACGGCCGGTATGGAAGTGAGGATCACCGACGCACAAAGCGGGAAGATTCTGGGTATGGCCATCGACCGGCGTGGCGGCACCAAAGATCTCAGTGGAGTGACCAATGATTGGAATGATGTGGAGAAAGCCTACATCTATTGGGCAGCCGCCGTGCGTTACCGGTTATGCATGCTTCGCGGCGGGTCGAATTGTGTAGAACCCGAAGCATAGAAAATCCTGCCATACCGATCGAGTCGAAGTTGAGGGACGCCCTGCGCACGGGGTGAACAAGGAGTGGGTTTCGTCTTATGCGCAGGGTGTTTTTTAACAGGTTTGGTTACGCACTGGCTTTTCTTCTCAAGAGATCAAGTAGAAATAGGGTCACCCAAATCCTACATCCTTTGTAGAATATCCTTAAATAAAAGGGGTAATATAGATAACTCTCGCTGAAAAAACTCATTGAAAATTGTGGTTCCCGTCAGATCGACCATAAAAGACATGACCATGCCACATCTCGTAATCGCCTGTCATGAGTGCGATCTCCTTCATCGTCTCCACTCTCTCCGTTATGGTGAGCGGGCCAAGTGTTCGAGATGCGGAGCAGCGTTATACGCGAGAAAACGGGATAGTTTCTTGCATACCATCCTCCTTGCGGTGACAAGCCTTATTCTCTTTGCCCTGGCCAATTCCTTTCCATTTATGACCTTTGAGCTCCATGGCCGTGTTCAGCAGAGCCTGCTGTCCACCGGGGTATGGGAATTTTTTGAGCGGGGCATGTGGGAATTAGGGCTCTTGGTCCTGGCAGCCAGCATTGTGTTCCCATTCCTGAAAATCATCGGCATGCTGTACGTGCTTGTGCCCTTGGAGTTCCATTATCGACCGTGGAAAGCCGCTCTGGTCTTTCGAATGGTTGAGCAGTGCCAAACCTGGGCCATGATGGATGTGTATTTGTTGGGCGTGATCGTGGCCGTCGTCAAGTTGGCGGATTTAGCGATTCTTGTCCCGGGTGTGGCCCTTTATTCCTTCGTCGCCTTGATCATTGCCCTGGCTGCCGCCGACTCTGCGCTTGACCCGCATGAGGTCTGGGAAAGAATGGAAAAGATCCGATGAGGGGCTCTTCTCTCACTGCGGCCCGGTCGGGGCTCATGAGTTGTCATGCCTGTCATCAACTCAGTCGAATACCCCGAATGTCGATTGACGGGGTGGTGATCTGCCCTCGTTGTGAGGCGCATGTTCATCTGCGAAAACCTAACAGTATTTCGCGCACGTGGGCCCTTCTGATTGCCGCCTACATTCTGTATATACCAGCCAACCTGCTTCCCGTGATGACAGTGATTTCGTTTGGAAAAGGTGAGGCGGATACGATTCTGAGCGGGGTCAAGGAACTTATTCATGCGGGAATGTTGCCTATTGCCTTGCTGGTGTTCTTCGCCAGCATCACCGTGCCGGTCCTAAAGCTCTTGACGCTGACCTTCCTGTTACTCTCCGTCCAATATAAATCTCAATGGCGACCAAGAGAGCGGACCGTGTTATACCGGATTACCGAGTTGGTTGGCCGTTGGTCCATGATTGATATTTTTATGATTTCGATTTTAATTGCCCTGGTGAAACTTCAGGCCGTCGCCACGATTGAGCCCGGGGCGGGAGCCATCTCGTTTGCTGCCGTCGTGATCATTACCATGTTTGCCGCCATGAGCTTCGATCCCCGCCTCATCTGGGACAATATAGAGGAGAAAGCATGAAGGACCAGGATTCCGATTCTATCGACTTAGAGGAATTGTCGGAAGTCACGGTACAAAAAAAACGTGGACTTTCAATCGTGTGGATTATTCCAGTGGTTGCGGCAATTATCGGAGGGTGGCTTATCTACAAGACCATCTCCGAAAAGGGTCCCACGGTCACCATGACCTTCGAAGACGGGTCGGGATTGGAAGCCGGAAAAACTAAAATAAAATATAAGTCAATTGACATTGGAACTGTTAAAAGCGTGCATATCAGCCTTGACCTCTCCCGTGTCGTCGTGACTGCCGAATTCAATAGGATGGCGGAGCCCCACCTCACCGAAAATACCAGGTTCTGGGTGGTCCGTCCACGAATTGGATTAGGTGGCATTTCGGGGCTTGAAACGTTAGTGTCCGGAGCCTTTATCGCCATGGATCCCAGACCCGGAGCTTCGGCTCAAACATTTACAGGACTGGAGAAACCACCTGGTGTGACTCGAGAAGACGAAGGGGCTCAATTCCGATTGCGGGCGGAAAACCTGGGATCGAGTTCCCCCGGTGCGCCAATATTTTTTCACGATATCCAGGTTGGACGTGTCCTCGACTATGAGTTGGAGAAGGATGGCGGGGCCGTGCTCATCGATATTTT
>JAOUGQ010000119.1 GCA_029865515.1 Nitrospirota bacterium | reverse complement strand
CTGGCCAACAACCTGTTGGTCAGGTGGTGCGGGTGGGAGAGTTTCGCATGCGGGTGATCGGCGTCCTGGAGGAAATCGGGACACAACTGGCCCTTCAAATGGACGAGGTCGTTCTGGTGCCCGTGGCCACGGGACTCCGTATGTTTAACCGGGCATCCTTGTTCCGGATACTGGTGAAAGTCCGCTCTTCGCGCGATCTTGATGCGACGTGTGTCGAGGCCATCCGGATTCTGATCGAGCGGCATGGGGAGGAAGATGTCACCTGTATTACACAAAATGCCGTCGTGTCCACTTTTTCCTCAATTTTGCAAACCTTCACGCTGGTGCTCGTGGCGATTGCTGGCATCTCGTTGTCGGTCGCGGGAATCGGGGTGATGAATGTCATGCTGGTGACTGTCTCCGAACGAACGCAGGAAATCGGATTGCTTCGCGCCTTGGGGGCCACGCGCGGGCATATTCTGTGGGTGTTTCTTGTGGAATCGGTGTTGTTGGCAGGCCTTGGCGGATTGGCCGGTCTCATGACAGGACTTGGTGCTGTCAAACTGCTGGTGTGGGTCTTTCCGGCCGTTCCGGCTCAAGCCCCGTGGTGGGCTGTCGGTGCCGCATTCCTGCTGTCGGTTTTGCTGGGTGGGGTGTTTGGTGTGATGCCAGCCCGGCGAGCGGCTCACCTTGATCCTATGTCAGCTTTGCAACCCCGGTAATGATGACACTTCCTGACCTTGTACGTTTTTCCGGCGGGGCGGTCCTGGCCCATCGCGTACGTTCGGCCTTATCCCTGCTGGGTATTGCCATTGGGGTGGGCGCGGTGATTCTGCTGACCTCGATCGGGGAGGGGACCCGGTATTACATTCTTTCTCAGTTTACGCAGTTCGGGACGAATCTGCTGGCGATCAATCCAGGAAAAATCAAGACGTTCGGGGTTCCCGGCGTGTTAGGAGGCACCACGCACAAGCTGACATTGGAAGACGCCGAAGTGGTGAAACGGATTTCCGGTGTTGAAGCGGTGGTACCTATGGCCATGGGGATGGGGCGTGTTGAAGCCGATGGGCTTGGGCGCAGTATTAACATCTTTGGTGTCACATCGGATATGCCCGTCGTTTGGCGCTTTTCCGTGGCGCAAGGCTCGTTCTTGCCGGCAGAGGATGTGCATCGGGCCGTGCCGGTGGTCGTTCTGGGTCCTAAGGTGAAACGTGAATTGTTCGGCGACCGGAATCCATTAGGGCAGGTCGTCAGGATTGTGGGGTACCGCTTTCGTGTCGTCGGCGTCATGGAAGTCAAAGGGCAAGTCTTAGGTTTTGATCTTGATGATTCGGTGTATATCCCGGTGGCGAATGCGATGAAGATGTTTAATCTGGACGAGGTGATGGAAATTGATGTGGCCTATGTGTCTGCCCAGGTGGTGGACCGGGTGGTGGAAGAGATCAGGCGGGTACTCACCGATCGGCATCGGGGAACGGAAGATTTTACGATCACCACACAGACCGCCATGCTGGAGGTCTTGGATGATATTATGCGGGTGGTGACCCTGGCGGCTGCGGGCATCGCGGGGATTTCGCTCATCGTGGGAGCCATTGGGATATTAACCATGATGTGGATTTCCGTGGGAGAGCGCTATTCAGAAATCGGGTTGCTACGCGCCTTAGGAGCCAGGCCCCGTCAAATATTTTTGATTTTTTTATTCGAATCCATGATTCTTGCGACGCTTGGAGGAGGGCTCGGGGTGGCCCTGGGAGTCGCGGGCTCTCTGCTGCTCACGATTGTGCTTCCGGGCCTGCCGGTCTATATCGATGAACACTACCTCCTGATCGGTCTGTTGGTGGCCACGGGCACAGGCCTGCTGTCCGGAGTGGCCCCTGCTCGACGCGCGATCCAGGTTGACCCGGTCGAGGCCCTTCATGCGGAATAACCTAGTATACGGTTTGAGCCCGATGTCCCGCTTCCTGCAATATGGTAGCGGGACAATGAAGCATGAATGTGTTCTGAAAACAATCAAGGAGGATCAAGGAGGATGAAGTATCTTTATGAACTTTTTCAAGGAGGTGTTGTGATGAGGCCTGTTTCAACATGGATCACCCGGCTTAGTGTTGGTTTGTTGTTCATGGGACTCGTGGTCGGTTGTGCATCTTATTCCACGGGCGGTGGCAATCCTCATGTGGCGGAAGCAGTGATGCATGCGCAGGAAGCCGTGGAGCACGGGAGCATGGGGCATGCCGATGTGTTGGTGACTCATGCAGAGGTGGCCCTCCAGCATGCGCAGGCGGCAAAAAAGGATATGCAGAATCCTCACCTGGATGCGGGGATTGCCGAGTTAGGAGAGGCGATTACCCATGGTAAGGCCGGTCATGCTGATGTGGCGACCGATCATGCCAAGTCGGCGGTGATGCATTTACAAGAGATTCAATGAATGAGCTCTTTTTCCTGAGGTTGAGGGAGGGGGTATTTAGGTGACTGGGCTAGGCCAGAAGGGCCTGACACAACAGAACCCCGCCGGAATCGGCGGGGTTCTGTTTGTTGCTATTCGCCCGGCTTAGTGAGCCGCTGCAGCTTGAACGTCTAATATTTTGACGTCAAAGTAGAGTGTTTTTCCGGCTAAGGGGTGATTGAAATCCAGGACGACCACTTGCTCTTTCACTTCCGCCACTTTCGGGTGTACCATCCGGCCTTGGCCATCTTTTCCTTGTAATTGCACCCCGACCTTTCGGGCATCGGGTGGAATTTGATCGATGGGGACTTCTTGAATTGCTTTGGGGTTCACTTCTCCATACGCCTGTGCCGGAGCTACAGTGACTTGCTTGCTCTCTCCGGCTTTCATTCCTGTTAGGGCGGTTTCCAGTCCAGGAATAATTTCGTGGGATCCCTGCGTAAATGTCAAAGGTTCTCCCCCCACGTTGGTGTCCAGGACTTCTTTGTTTTCCAACGTCAATGTGTATTCCATCGAGATGGTTTTTCCATCCGAAACGGTCATGGGTGAACCGCCCTCTTGTAATTCTGCCTGTGCCGAGGTGGCCATCGATGCGGCCACAAGCACGGAGCAACACACAACCCTGGACAATGCATGCAGTGCCATGAGACTGATCCTCCGGAAAAAATATGATTGAAATAACAGTTGGCTGGAAAAGAGGGCGGTTCAAAATCGGGGGGACAAACAGCCGAACACTTCCAGACTGTTGATGAACGAATATCATAATTTATCAGAAATTTTGGACATTGGCTATGAGACCTGGAAATATCCTGCTGCGCCATGAAAGTGGCGGCGGATGAATGGGAGGAGTTTCCTGGATTAGGAGTGGTGAGGAAGCAAAATACGGAAGCATCTTTGACGCCTGGCTCTGCTTCTTTGACTATTCCTGGCCTGGCAACCTGGATATAATAACCAGTCCTGTTCCGTCAGTTCATGGTTAGCGTGATACATGACGGTGTCCTCAAGATTTTTTCTCTGACCTGGACTTGGAAAGGCTCAAGATGGAACCCAACGAGCGGATTGTGAAAGCCAAACAACAAGTGGCCCAACACCGGCGGGAATTCTCCTGCCGAGAAGTGGATGAACCCCAGGATGAGCGGGTTCCCCCAGGACAACATGTGGTGAATAATTTTCCCGTCCTGGATTTGGGTTGTAAGCCCGAGATTGTGTTGGCTGAATGGGCTTTAACCATTGACGGGTTTGTGGCCAACCCGTTGACCTGGAATTGGGAAGACTTTCAAGGCCAGCCGCAGGTGCAGATCACCGCTGATTTTCACTGTGTGACCTCCTGGAGCATGCTGGATAATGAATGGAGAGGGGTGAAGTTTCAGCATCTGCTGGAGTTTGTTCGCCCCCTGTCCCTGGCGAAATTTGTGTTATTTGAATCTTTTGATGATTACACGACTAATCTCCCCCTTGAAGTTTGCGACGATGATGATGTGTTGCTGGCCACCCATTGGAATGGCCGGCCATTGACCAAAGACCATGGTGGACCGGTCCGCATGATTATTCCAAAACGCTATGGGTGGAAAGGAGCAAAGTGGGTCAAAAAAATAACCTTTTCAGATCGGGATCAGAAGGGTTTCTGGGAAGTGCGTGGCTATTCCAATACCGCTCTTCCGTGGGACAATGATCGGTATGGTTAATCGAAGGACAATCTCACCCCCTTCATCGAACAGAAATGAGAGAAAATACGCTATGCCGCAACTCACCCGTTGTTGCCGTAACCATAGACTTTTGGGGGGTTCAATGTGTCGTCGGGATGTGGCATAATTCCGCTCGTTTCCTCAAGAATTTCCGACAAGCCACAAAGGAGAACATCATGATGGAAGGGGTTTCCGGTATCCAAAGGATTTTGCTCATGGCCGTGGGATGCGCGATGTTTGGGGGATTGGGCTGTTCGGCTACGCAGGTTGCCTTGGAGAAAAAAGATCTGAAGGTTCAGACCAAGATGTCCCAATCCATTTTTTTGGATTTGGATAATCAAATAGAAAAAAGCGCATTTTTGGAAATCAAAAACACCTCAGACAAAGACATTGATTTTGACACACCTGTGCGACAGGCCATTGAAGCCAGGGGATACAAAATCGTGGATAATGCCAAGGAAGCCGCCTACATTTATCAAGTGAATATTTTATATGTGGGCGAAGCCGATCCTGCTGCCCTGAGAACAGCGGTCCATGCCGGGTATGGTTCCGCCTGGGGTGGAGGGGCGGTCGGAGGTGCCGTCGGCTATGGATTGGGTGGGACAGGCCGTTCAGCTGCCATGGGTGCAGGCATTGGCGGGTTTTTGGTCGGAGCGACGGAATTGGTCACGGGGTCATTAACCAAAGATGTGATGTATACCGTGATGACGGATTTACAATTAACCGAGAAAACCAGCAAGGGGAAAAAGATTCATCAGGCCCGGGTGGCCTCGACAGCCGAGCAAGTCAACCTGGAATGGGAAGAAACCAAGGATCCGTTGGTGCAAGGGTTGGCCAAATCCCTGGGTGGCCTTTTGTAGTCAGAACCCTTCGGGATGGTAGGGTGCTCATTCAGCGGGGAAGGTGGGATTTCTACCTTCCCCAATTTTTTTGTTAAAAATCAACGAGAAGATTGTCGGAGAAGCCGGATAGGATGGATGACGTTCTTACTATCCGGACATTGAATGTCGTGGGAACCAGTGAGTCGATCTGAACCGTTTCTTGTTTAGTAGTGATTCAAGAGGTAAACTTTGGCGCTTGTTGAATTCTGGCTGACTCAAAAGGAGATACCACAATGAAACGCACCATAGCCTTTTGTCTCCTGGTTGGTGCTCTGCCTCTCACGGGCTGGGCTGAGGAATCAACTCCCTCTCATGTTCATCTATTTCAAACGACCTATCCCGATGGACCACCGGAAGAGGGGTCTATCAATGTTGCCATATTGAAAGATTGGATGCGCCTGAATGTCGCACCTGACAAGTTGGAAGATAAGACGATGTCCTCGACCTCTTTAGGCAGCCATAATGACATGCAGTTATTTCTGGATCGCCAAGAGATGATGTCTGTCAGTCATCAGGACAAAACCTATAACGTTATCACTAGGCAACAGATGGAGGCTCTGAAGCAATCAAGCCAAGAAATGATGGCGAAATTGGGAATCAAGCCCGGCTCCGGCCAGGAACAGGAAATGAGTCAAGCCTTGGGAGGAATCATGAATTCCATCAAGGAGCAACAACGGATCAGTATGGAAAAGGCATTGGAAAATAAGGACCTGTCTCCTCAAGAACGCGCTCGAATAGAGCAGGCTTTAAACGCGCAATCTTCCGGGCCTCAGCATTCCGGGCCCTTGGAGGCCTCTCTCAAAGTAACGAAAACGGGGAAAACCGGAAGACAACAGGGAATCTCTTGCGAGTGGTACAAACTAGAGGTTTTTGATGTTCGGGATATCTGCGCGGCGGCATGGGACGATATTCCAGGCGGCAAGCGTAGCAAGCAGCTGTATCATGCCTGGATGAAATACATGGAGGAGTGGGCTAAAGGCCTCCCCTTTGGAAATGGTTTGCTTGAGCAAAACAAGAAAATTGACGGCTTTCCGATCATCACGATTACGAAGAGCCAGGATGAAAGTATGACCTTCAGTGAACAGCGGTATCAAGGAACGAAAAAAATGACGGTGGCGTATGGCCCACCGGAAGGGTATGTTCTGAAGTCCGGCATGTCGGGGTTACCATCCGACCGTCCCCGTAAGGTGAGTCACGGGTCCGCTAAAAAGGTCGACAACGCCTGCAAAAAGATCAATGGAGAAATTGTCTGTTCCGGCAATGCTGATCCGGTAAACCCCCATGGAGTTTCCTCGACTCCAACTGAAACGTTAAACAATCTTCCGCCTGAAACGCAAAAAGCCCTGGAGATGTTCAAAGGATTGTTCGGGGATCAGTGAATATTCAAAGTCACTCATCGGCCTACTCACCATTTTCGTTGCCACAGTGACGGAGGTTCACGGCATGGCTTCAGCAAATCGCTTGGCCTGTTCCACAAGAGGAGATTTTTGGGGAAGCCTGTCATCAAACGGGAAGAGTTGCTCCCATTCATCCGGCAGGGGTTGCTCGTTGTGCTTCATGATCAGGCCACTAGATTTCTGAAGTCCTTCATCCCAGTGTTATCCACCTCTCTCTAACGCACTCTCGTCTCTCACGCATGATACGGTCGGACAAATTTGGCATTGTGACCATTGAAGCCTGGCCGGTGGAATTGCCCCTCAGTGCTCCCTTCGTGGTGGCTTCCGGATCCATGTCGGTGGCTCACAATATTTTTGTCCGGTTGACGCTCCAGAGTGGGGCGTACGGGTACGGGGAGATGGCTCCTTTCCCGGACATTTCCGGCGAAGATCAAGCTGCCTGCCTTGCCGCATTTCCTGCTGCCGCCCAATGTATCCTTGGGCAATCTGTCTTGAATTGGCGGAAGCTGCTTTATCAACTAGCCGAGTCGACGAGGGAGATGCCTTCAGTTCGATGCGGTCTTGAAACCGCTCTTCTGGATGCCTTGTGCCGGGAGATGGGGATTCCGATGTGGGTCTTGTGGGGTGGCGCGGATGTTCGTGTCCGCCAAACCGATGTCACGTTGCCGATTGGTCCCCTCGACCAGGTTGTGGCGACTGCTCGTGCCTGGTATGCCCGTGGATTCCGGATGTTTAAAATGAAAGTCGGTCATGACGTGGATGAGGATGTTCGCCGGGTTGAGGCCGTGTACGCGGCCTGTCCTCAGACGACTTTTATTCTTGATGCCAATCAGGGCTTTTCGTTCGAGGAGGCGCGTGGATGTATGGAGGCCATGGAACGGTTGCATCTTCCTGTGATGGTATTTGAGCAACCGGTTGCTCGAGAGAACGTTGAGGGATTTGTGGCGTTGCGACGGAGAGGGACGATTCCTATTGCCGCCGATGAATCGGTTCGATCTTTAGATGATGCTCGGTGCTTGCTTGAACAGCGAGCGGTCGATGTGTTGAATCTGAAGATTACAAAGTGTGGGGTTGCGGAGTCTTTGGATATTGCCGGTTTGGCCCGGGCCTCAGGAATCAAGCTCATGATTGGTGGAATGGTGGAAAGTCGCGTAACCATGGGGTGTTCCTGGAGCCTGGTGTTGGGCTTGGGAGGCTTTGAATTTTTGGATCTCGATATGCCGCTCCTGTTGTCGGTTGATCCGGTTCAGGGGGGATATGGGTATGAGGGACCTGCATTGCAGCCCTGGGATGGATCTGGCCTTGGAATGGAGATGAGGAATGAGCCATCATCGGTGATTGTCGTTGAATAAGGTGTAAAAACCGAGACATGACTTTTCATCCGGTGATTGAGGAATGAGGAACGCATTGCCTATTGAACATGGAAGGCTCCCTCGGTCTTTCCCATGTAAACAGGGAGCCCATTTGCGCGGCATTCCTGCGTTGAAAATCTTCCTGAGCCAAAGGGGGAATACGGAGGATTTATCGGCCTCCAGCGCATTCGTCATGCCCGACATTCGTCATCGGGCATCCATCTTTGCGTCCTTTCAGATGGATCTCCGCTACCAACCGGGTGGATGACAACATGATAGATAGGATGCCGTTTGTCATTGCGGGTCGGACAAGTGATGTTCTTTTTGACTGAGATACCCTGCTCAATCTATTTGAGAGTGCCTTTTAGCTGTTCTCGAAGTTTTTACAAAATTAGGAGGCGCCTGCCTCGGGAGACGTTGCGGGAATAACCAACGCATTGCCTGCTGTTAGCTGATGATGCCGTGGCTTGTTGCTTGCCAGGGTTCTCATTTACTGGGTAGGATTAT
>JAOUGQ010000436.1 GCA_029865515.1 Nitrospirota bacterium | reverse complement strand
TAAAGGCCTGAATCGCCCCGCGCTGATGGAGCACGCGCTGTTCGGTCACTCGGTCGCCGTGACTATTCTTGACGCGAGCCCAGGTGTACCGCTTGTGAACATCCAGTGCAATGTATTCCATGATACGATTCCTCCTTGCTCCCGCATCGTACACAGGGGGGCCAGGGAATACACCACTTTCATAATAATCAGAATGACAAGATTGCTCAGGATGACATTGTCTACCAGGACATGTTTTATTAGCTCAAAGTTCAACATTCATTAGGTATTGCCTTCCCGATGAAGCACAGTTTTTGAGATATAAGTTTTTAAAGAACATGGACAGAAATGGTTGACGGCTTTCTCCTTTTTACGATCCTAGATGTGTGGCGGATGGTGTTGCCTTTAGGCTTGACTCTTATTCTGTTTGTGACGGAAACGCTCAAGAGGTGGCATGGGGATTCATCTTATCAGGGTATCCGTGATGTCCTTAGCCATTTGGTCTTTCGTCTGACACTGAGCTTATTCCTTATTTCTGGAGTTGTGGGCCTTTTTGTGCCCTCAGTTCTGGGATATCCTGTGCCTGAATCCCATATTGCCGTGGGGCCTTGGGGGTATGAAGAAATCTGGGGTTTTGTGTTGGGAGGGGTGTGTCTGTGGCGAAGTTGCCAGGGGGATGCTCGCGGAATGCATGCCAGTCTTGCATGGATTGGAGCTGCGGCAGTGGTGTTTTTAGCGGTTGGCGTGTTCTGGATTGGACGATGGGATCTGATGGCCAATGAGGGCAATGTTCCAGCCGGGTGGTTTATCATGGAAATTTCCACTTTGGATTGGACTCGTGTGATTCCAAAATCGTTTCATCTTCTGTTTTCCAGCCTGGCTGCCGGGGGAGTGATGGTGACGTTCTTGGGACTACTCGGATGGTTTGAAGGACGGGCTGGGGCTACATCCTCCATTCCTTGTTTCCGGCCCATTCCGTCTCCTGAGATCATTCGGTACGGCGTTGGCTGGATCTTGTCGGGTGTGGTTCCGCAAATGCTCATTGGTCCCTGGTTGTTTTTAGTATTGGGTGAAGTGCCGAGAGGAGGCCTTATTGATGGGTCCGGGTTGGCTTCCGCGTTATTCTTTGTAAGTGTGATGGCTGCCCTGGTGGCCTTGGTGTTGTTGAATGCCTCTTTTATGGTGCCGCATGTCACAGGCATGGTGTGGGGTGGGCTTATCAGTGTCATGATTACTCTGGTGTTGATGGGGATGATCCGGTATGTGATGTTCGTGGCCACCCTGTATTCGAAGGGGATTCCTGTCGCTATCGGCAGTGTGACTCCGTTTCACTTCCTGGCGGTCCTGGTTCTGACTGCCCTTCTGGTCGCGATTCTCTATCGATGGTGCGTCAGGCCTCTTCATGCTCTCTTTCCTCGTTCCCCATCGACAGAGAGACTAGACAAAGGCCTTTCGGCGATTTAAGGTATGGACATGCATATTTCTGAGGTGTTACGGAAACATAATCCCGCCATCAGTTTTGAGTTTTTTCCCCCGAAAACCGAGCAAGGCTTTCAAGAACTTTTTGGGACGATTTCGGCTCTCATGCCCTTAAAACCGGCCTATGTGAGTGTGACCTACGGCGCCGGCGGTTCAACCAGGGAGCGCACGCATGATTTGGTGGTGAAGCTGCAACGGGAAACCGATCTGACGATTGTCTCTCATTTAACCTGCGTGGGGTCCGGGCGCGAAGAAATCCATCAGATTCTGTCGAAGTACCAGGGGAGCGGTATTCATAACATTATGGCGTTGCGGGGAGACCCTCCCAAGGGAAGCACGGAGGTGCCGATTCCTTCCGATGGCTTTCAGTATGCGTCTGAATTGGTGCAATTTATTAAGCAGCAATTTCCCGATATGGGCGTGGGGGTCGCGGGGTTTCCCGAAGGTCATCCTGGTACGCCAAACCGGTTGATGGAAATGGACAATCTGAAACGGAAAGTCGACGCCGGAGCCGATTATATTTGTACGCAATTATTTTTCGACAATCGCGACTTTTTTGATTTTTGTGAACGCTGCGAGGTTGTCGGCATTAAGGTGCCGATTATCGCAGGCATTATGCCGATTGTTTCTCGAAAGGGCATGGCTCGAATGTCCGAGCTGGCGCTCGGGGCTCGCATTCCTGCGAAACTCTTACGCGCCATGGATCGGGCGGAGAATGATGCCTATGCGGAACGGGTCGGTATCCATTGGGCGACCGAACAGGTTGTGGACCTCGTCGATCAGCGGGTGAAGGGAATCCATTTTTATACCTTAAATAAATCTAAGGCCACCCTGAAAATCTATGAGTCTCTCGGTATTCAAAGCTCTGAAAGCCTCCAACATATGGGCACGTAATCTGCATCCGCCCTCCATTTTCCAGCCCGAATGTGCTCACAAGACAGTTCTCTCCGCTGGAATTTTTTTCATGTCTTGAATTTTTTGAGAAAATCAGTCGGGTAAAAATATAACATTCCTTTTTGGGAATTAGGTGGGAACATTCTATGCAGGGACCGGTGGGACTG
>JAOUGQ010000118.1 GCA_029865515.1 Nitrospirota bacterium | reverse complement strand
CATCATCGGCGCGATGACCTCAGGCCATTTCCCCGTCAATCCTACCAGCTTTTTCCAAGGGTATGTGGATCCCTGGATTCAACCATTCCCGCTGGCCATGGGGCTATTCACGTTGGTCCTCTTTGCCTATTTGGCCGCAGCGTATCTGCTTCTGGAAACGAAGAGTCATCAGCTTCAGGAGATTTTTAGAAAACGAGCTATTGTCGGCGCTCTGATTGCAGGCTTGCTGGAGGAAGCGGTGCTGATCCTTGGCAAGTCCGCAGCACCTCAACTATGGGGAGAGCTGATGCACAGTCTATGGGGAGCATTCATTCAACTCGGGGTTGGGGCGTTTACGATCGCGGCCGTCTGGTTTCTCTTCGCGCGGCGATACTGGTGGGCCAGGACCTGTGCCATGCTTCAAGTTACGCTGACCTTATGGGCGTGGGGCATTGCTCAGTTCCCGTACCTGGTTCCTCCCTATCTGACTGTATTCAATGCTGCCGCTCCGGAGATTACCCTTCGGTTCATCACGGTGGCGTTAGTTGTGGGTGCGACTCTGCTTTTCCCTTCGCTTTTTTACTTGTTCCGCATCTTTAAAGGTGGAACTCTTTTTAGGCAAAATGGGCAACAAGGATAAGCCGTCATTTTCGGAATCGAGCCACACCATTCCCCCTCCCCCCTGAAAACAAAGCCCCCTTCTCATCGGGTGAAACTGTATTCGCTGACAGCGTACTTGATGGTGGGTGCGTGACTTGTCGTCGGGAGATTGATTTGACGAATGTGTTCAATCGAAGGAAACAGTCTGAATGTTGCGAGTCCCGTCGTTTGCTACGTGGTCACCAGTGAAGTTCCCCATTTGAAAAAATGGATTTAAAAATCAGGTGGTTGTTCTGAATGCTCCGCAGTATTGCTGTGGAGTATTTGTGCGTTGGGCATGGTGAGGACCGAGATGGATCTGTCCTCAATGTTCCCCTGCAGTAAATCGCTCGCGGCGACTCACGGCAACATCGGAGACAAACATGGAACCGGAGTGTCGATTGAAGAGGGGGCTCAGCCCGGCAAGGATCGGTTCGACCTTTTCCTCTGGTACCACAGTGAAGACCATGACCTGGCTGCTGGTATCGTTGAACATGAGATGCCCTTCATGAAACCCATGGTGGCCCTTTCCGGAAATGTTGCTGATGACGGTGTACCCGGTCGCTTTCACTTTGTCTAACAAGTCACTGACGAATTTCAAATGTTCTCCCTCGATAATGATTTTAATTTCCTTCATCGGGTGAAGAATTAAACTACTCATGGGTGGTGTACTCCTTCTTTCAGGTCAATCTGTTTGTAATAAATGTTCACAGGGGCGATGGTGAAACGGCGCTCCAACCTTGGTTGGGGACATAGTGGTAAAAGGCGCCTTCCTCAGGCTCCAGAGCTACAAGATGGACCCAACGGCCATCGAAAAATCGTCTGAGGATGTGGTTCTTTTGAATGAGCAGGCTGATCCGGTCGCGTGGGGCTTCGACGATGTAGAGAGGGCGCATGGCTTCATGATAAGGCCGCTCCCCATCCATAACCGTCTGCCAGGGAAGTCCGACCCGCAAATCACTTTGCGTGCCGAACATGACTCCAATCCGTCCCGTCACGTTATGGTACATTTTACTGCCGCTTCCATAGACATCGGGATCTACTGTGGACAGGTAATGCTCCATGCTGATCCATTGGACGACCACTCCCGGTGCGGTCAGGATGATCTGCAGATATTTGCCGGTAGGATCAATTTGATAATCATACGAGTGCAAAAAGGTCCGTCCTTCCAGATTGAGGTCCTTGGTCAGATTGCGGCGCCCGATAATAAATGCGGCGTTTCGCGACAGCCCCCATTCCGGCCGAACCTGGGACCAGTCAAGACTTCGTTTTTTGGCTTCACGCGCGGCCTTTTCCGCTGTCAGAGGTCCCTGGATATCCGGAAACTGGCCACATCGTTCCAGGCTATTCTGCCGACCGGCTTCCTCGAGGTCATTCATCAACTGTGATAATTGCCGGCGATGGGTCGAAGGCACATCCTCCAGATCAAAAAGTTGGGTGGCATCCGTCGTGGTATCAACCTGACCTGCCAGGAAATAGGTGTTAGGTGGAATCGAGATCCCATGCTGGCTGAGCAGTTCTCTGACATCAGGCTTATTGGCCATGGTTGCAAACGTGCGGGCGTTGGGCATTCCATGATTGCCTCCGCAGGCTCCGCAATCGAGTGCCGATTCAAATGGATTGTTTTCTGAGGTGCTTCCGTGTCCGCAAAGCAACACCAACCGGGCAAAGTTTTTGGTCAGACCCATGAGGAGAAGATTGGTGGCCACAAAATTCACTTGCTCGGTCAACGTGAATCCTGTTCGGGTGATTCGATGCAAATGACCTGAGGCTCCGCGCGAATTGATGCCATAATCGTGACGGAGCGTCTCGATGAAGGCGGTTTCCTGGGTGGGAGACAGCTTCAGAAGCTGACGAATGTGATGGGGAAGAGACCTGGGGGAATGATTCTCCTCCAACGCATACCCGCGTAATGTCTCAATGAGTTCCTGGGAAACGTGGCTGCCATACAGGCCAAGCTGCTCCCGCAAGGCGCGGCGGATGGTGGGGCGTTGTTCCACTGCTAACATTTCCAAGGCCTCTTCCTGCGTCACTTTATTCACGGTAAGGGTTGTGGCGAGAGGGGGAGTAAACGCCCGCCGAAGCCAGGAGGCGCATTCCCAATACCAGGTACCCAGAGTCGTTTTCAGAATAAACGGAAAGGCATAAAACCATCCCATCGCTTCAACCATGACATAGGGGGCGATCACATTTTCTTTGAGGTCATACAGCAATTGATGGCCGGTCTGAAGAAAGCGTTTCCCAGCCAGATGTTTTTCGGCTTCCAGGCTTTGATAGGCACGGGGAACTTCACGCACGATATGTTTCGGTTTGAGTAGAACCGGACATTGATCGGTTTCATGGTGGCTGCCGAACGGGCGAAAGCGGAACGGGATGGCAAAAAATCCGGCAAAACCCAACGTTTCATAGCCGCCGATTTCTTCCAAATGACGTCGAAATCCTTCAGAGCGGACATCGATACAAAAAATTGCTTGTGTCAGAGGACGAACCTCGGGAATCGGGCTTTGTCCGGGATCTGTGGCCCGGAACGCTTTCAGGACGTTGGGCTTGAGTATTTCCAATAGGGTTTTTCGATACCCTGCCTCAAAGGCTTGCAACCACACCGGACCATGCTGTGTTTCCGGAAATGCGTCGAGCCAGCTTAAAAGCACGTGTAGTTCACCCGGGGCGCTTTCAATCATGGCCTGTGGAGGAATCTGAAGGATGTCAGCCAACCTCAGGAGACGCCAGGCCTGCGCTTGCCATTTTTTAGGTTCCTCTTCACCGACGAGGTGGGTGCGGTAGCAATCGGCGAGCATGCGCCACCCTGCCTCTCGGTCTCGTGGGCTTCCGTAACGCAGACGATCGACTTGCCGCCTAAACTTCGGAGTGAGACCGCCGTTTACGCGGACCTGTCGAAGATCGTATATGTGTGGATGGTCCCGCATGAAAGCCACCAGAGCCGGATACTCTCCAGTGAGATTCAACTCTGCCCGGCAGGCCTCTCTGACTAACTCTCCCTCATAAAACAGCCGGATGGCGAGATATTTCACCAGGCTCACGGGGTACATGTCCTGCCACTCATAGCCTGTCTCTTCCGCGCGCCATTTGATAAATCCGGTCCATCCCGGCATGGTGCCCAGATGAAGTGAGAGATAATCCACCCATAAGGCTTTCGGGATGCCAAGGATTTCCAAGTACATGAGGAGGCAGTCTTCCGGCCGCTCCGGCAAGGTCTGGCTCTTGTGTTTCCAGGCGTGGATGCCTAGAAAGGCACCACTGGAATCGTGCCGGGCCAGTTGTTTCCAGACATTGTAAAGGGAGCGTTCGCGACCGGGCATGGTCCATGCGGCATGATCTTCATCAACAAATGCCCCGCACCATTTGATGAGTTCTTCATTGATCTGCTCGACGATCCGGGTTCCTAACACACGATCACACCACGCGCTTAGGGTCATGTCATGACCGAGGGCCTGACTATCGGCTTCGGCAGCCGCCTGCACTTGTGCATCATAATCGGATGAACGGCATATCGTTCGCAATCGGTCTGTGAGAACAGCCAGGGCGGCATGTTCGGAAGAGTGATTCCATGCCCATGGCTGAGACATGTTGTTGGGAGAGGTGAGGCCCTGAAGCAGATGGGCTCTGAGAACCTCAAGATGAGTGATACGTGTATTTCCTACTGAGACCGTTTTGTCCTGCGTGAACGGCTGCAGGGCGTGATCCACCTCCTCGAGTCGAATTCGACCGCTTCGGAAATAGTCCCTAAACACTTCATTGGGAAGGTAGGGACGTCCACCCAGGAACCGCTGGCCCTGCTGGACCGCTTCCTCGAATGACAGATATTCCAAACCATGGAGAAGGTTGTGGTGAATAAAAGTCCGCATGGGCCAATAATAAGCAATCACCTCGCCGGCGAGATTGACCAGCGAGCGCATTTCCATGCGCTGAGCTTCGCTATACCGGGAAGTCGTTACCGTTTCCATAGTGTATCCTGTAAAATCCCAAAAGATGATTGCGCGGTTGATACTGCCGTATCGGCCGCCAAGAACCAATGAGAGGGAGCGCTTCCAATCATCACCAGAAGAATCAACAAGAGGATGAGAGAAACCCTTTCATCAAGATGAAGATCGTGGCTGGCCTTAAATGAAGGAGACAGCCGGCCGAATAAGACTTGTTGCATGAGCCGGGGGAAATACCAGGAAGCCATCAACCACGTCAGAAGAATGATTATCAGGGTTCCTGCCCCGGTGGAAGAGAGGCCCAACATCATTTCCATGAAAGCTGAAAAAAGGGTAAAGATGGGAAGTCCCACGGCGGCCGTGATGAACAGCAGGAAGAGCATAGAAAACCAGGGCATGATGTGGGCTAACCCGTGAGAGATCGTCAAGTCCAGATGGCCGAAGCGCGCCCGTAGGTGCTGACTCGCCACAAGGAGTCCGCAGATCACCAGGGTCAGTCCACCCAAATAGACCACCGCTCCTGGTTCAATCGAGTGTGTGACCGACACATACCACCATATAATGGAACCAAGGGCCATATGGGCATACGCCAGCAGGAGGTCCATCGAATCCTGACTCAAGGCCAGTAACGACCCGTATAGCGCGCTGGCGATGGCGATCATCCAAAGAAGATAGAAAACGCCTTCCGGGATGACGGGGAGAAGGTTGATGATGCCGTGGAATCCGAGACTCGGCAACAAGACCGCGAAAAAGGGTGGAAGGGTGCCGGGTAAACAGCTAACAGAGGCTACAAACACCCCTTGTACCGGGAGGAGCGGCCATACCATGGCCAACGGAATAATGAGCATTATGATCCGGACGGGCTCGGAAACTGTCAGGGAAACCAGGAGAGAAAAGAGGCCGACTGTCAACAGACTGATGGCTTTCCAGGGGATTTCCCATTCCTGTCGCCGGTACCGCATGAAAGCCAGGATTAGCAATCCGAAAATTCCGCATAAAAATATTGAACTTTCCCGGTCCTGACCTGCCAGAACGCCCAATCCCAATCCCGCAAACAGAAGGGTCAAACACAGCGAGATCGATGTGTCCTTGTCGGGGTGGTGACCGAGAATGGTTAAAAATCCTGCCGCAAGAATCAGGTGCCTCAAGAAGTACGAAATGGTCAAGGGGGATTCCGCCATCCAGGATGGGACGGTCACGACCAACCCGGTGAGAGCGAAAACGACCAGCGCCCAGATTTTGAACCACTGCGGTTTTGCCCACAACAGGGCGATCCCAAGAGCGGCCCCCAGCAAAGGCAGGGCTGGCGCAACAATGTGCCCTGACCACCATTCCATTACAGCCTCCATCCTCCCAGACTATGGTCAAGACGTTGTGCGAAGCGAATGATGCCTTTCCCTGCCCAACTGTAAAACTGGTCCGCATAGAGCCGGTTCATGAACAAGACATAGAATTGAGGTCTGAGGGAGGCCACCCACTCCGGGAAAAGACTCCGTTGCCCGCGGATATTCGTATACAGATAACCCCAACCCAGCACGATCATCCCGGCGATGACCAATACCAATCCATCAAACAATTGCCCGGGAAGCGCCGCGACTTGGAAGTATTCATGGGCGACCCCGGGTTCGGGATACAAAAAGTAGGTGAATGTCTCCGCGACCCATAAATAGATGAAGATGACCAGCAATAACGCCAGCAACATTAATCCTGATACTTTCCAGGAGGGGGCGTTGAGACGATACAGGCTGAACATGGCTTGGGAAGCGGTCACCCAGGCAAAAAATAAAAAAATAACTGCGGCTTGTGCGTCCTGTAAGGGAATGGCCAACAGGCCATGGGCGAGTAACAGGATGATCAATGGCAGCAGCAAGGTCACGCTGACTCCGGTGATCCATGTGGTGCGGGAAAAGGACACGGCTTCTTCGATGTGATCAGCCACAGGTCGCTTGGGTTCGTGTCGTGATGCCTGAATGACATGCCCGGCATTTAAAAATAAGGTGGCTTTAAACACGCCATGGGCAATGAGGTGGAAGATGGCAAGCGCAAAGGCTCCTAATCCGCATTCCATCACCATATAGCCCATTTGGGCCATGGTGGAAAATCCCAACGTTTTTTTGATGTCGTTTTGAATCAGCATCATCCCGGCTCCGAGAACCACTGTGAGTGCACCGATGGCGAACACCACATGCAAGGTGGTGGGAGACAATCCATATAACGGCGCCAGGCGGTTCAGCAAAAATCCTCCTGCATTCACGATGCCGGCATGCATGAGCGCGGAGACGGGAGTGGGAGTGTCCATGGTATCCGGCAGCCAGACATGCAAAGGGAATTGAGCGGATTTGGCCATTGCTCCGACAAAAATACAGAGGGTAATGACCGTGACGGCGCTGATCATGGGTCGGCCGCCGGGCCAAAGAGGAAGCAAGATCTCGGCCTCTGCCGCGCGGGCGAAAAGTTGGGAAAATTCCAGAGTTCCGAAAAGAGAGTAGCTCAGAAGAATACCGGCCAAAAACGCCACGTCTCCCACTCGATGCACGATCAAGGTTTTAAAGGCGAAACGGACGGCAGGCGGATGCCCAAAGTTGTAGGCGAGCAGGAGATACAACATCCAACTTAATAATTGCCAAAACACAAAGAGCATGAATAGATTGGCACTGGAAACCAACGAGAGAATGACAAACGTCATCAGGCCTAGGAGTGCATAAAACCGCGCATAGCCTCGTTCGCCTTGCAGATAATTGATGGAATAGAGATGGATGATGGTGCTGACTCCGGTAATGAGCACCATCATGACCGCACTCAGCCGATCGATATACAGGCTGAAGGCCAACCAGTTATGTGGTCCCCCGGAGGAAGGCTGCAAGACGATGTGAATCGGTCCTGCGGTACTCACCGCATAGAGTAGCCACAGGGAACTGAGACAGGCCGTCACCAGAGCGGGGACGCCCACTTGGTGACTCCTGTTTCCCAAATAGTTTCCGAAGAGGCCGATGATGAGGCCCGAGGCCAGGGGCAAGAGGGGAACGAGAACCGCCAAGAAGATCATCATGAGTGGGTCTCCAGGAAATGGCGTCGGCGATGGAAGGGGATGTTCATGGGAAAATAATATTGAGGAAAGAACGGTAAGGATAACGCTGTCGGCCCGTTCAGTTTCGACCGGTTGAATGCCATGACCTGTGTTAATTTGTCGGCCATTTTATCCTGTCAAGGCGATCGTGTCGACAAGCCTGCTATCCACGTTCCGGAAAATTGAGAGATATGGTTTCTTTTCCCCGTGCTGGTTATGAGCTGAAGTCACCATAATGAATTCTCAATGAAAAACGGCGGTAGTCAGGCTGGAGTCTCCAATGGGTTGGATCGTTTTTGGAAAGGCTCCTTGTCCGGATGCTCTATAGGAAAACCTTTCTCTTGAGAGTCCCCTTCCATCATGCCCTGAAGGAGACACTCGGCCTGATTGAATGCTTGCTCTGGATTCTCCGTCAGGAGGAGAATATGACCCATTTTGCGTCCTGGCCCTGCTTGGGTTTTTCCATAGAGATGAAGCCTGACCTGAGGATGAGCCAGGAGGTGATCCCATCGTGGGGGCCCGTTCCGCCATAGATCCCCGAGCAGATTCACCATCACGACGGGGCGCATGAGGGAGGAATCCCCCAGGGGCAACCCGCAAATGGCGCGGAGATGTTGTTCGAATTGAGACGTCACGCAGGCACCAAACGTGAAGTGGCCGCTGTTATGAGGTCTCGGGGCGACTTCGTTGACCAGAAGAGTGTCGTCTTCAAGAAGAAACAATTCCACTGCCATGACTCCACAGTGGTCAAGAGCCTCTGCGAGGGAAACAGCAAGCTCCTCCG
>JAOUGQ010000167.1 GCA_029865515.1 Nitrospirota bacterium | reverse complement strand
TACTGAACCCCGGGAAAATGGATAGAGAAGAAGTCAGGCCTGTTATGACCTATTTGAGCGAACACTTTCGGGAGCAGGATACGTTGTACCTGTATCACTCTAGTGAGGCAGCTTTTGAATATTATGCTAAACGGCTCGGTCTTGAAAAAGTGGCATACCGACAAGGGGTGGCTAGCAAAAGAAATTGGGACAATTACATCAATGATTTACGAGCTTTGGAAGGGAGCGATCGTGTATGGGTTTTGTTTTCACATGTTCACAAGAACCATGGGGTCGACGAAGAAAAATTCTTTTTACACGTTCTTGATGGCATGGGAAAACAGATCGATTCGTTTAAAAGGACGGGGGCTTCCCTCTACCTGTATGATTTACAGTCAAATTCTCCCGGTAAAGAAATTTTGTCGGAGAAATGAGAAATTGGACGTAACCCGTCAAGAAAGGCATGAAAATTCAATGCATTGTCGGTTGTTCCGGTAGGGTTTTCCATGTGTAACAAGGATGTGGGGAAAGCGGGCCCATGAGAAATTGATCCGACAGAACCTTAATATTTGAATTAAAAGGGTTTCTGCTGCGGAGCCTTCCTTTTGTCTTAGGTCAGAGAATCTATCCCATCGTTTTTAAGGATTCGTTCGTTTCTGATTTCAAAAAAACTACAAAATCGCTTGGCTAACCTTGCACCTGTCCTAAGTGCATAGACCGACCGAGAATCACTGAACGACCTGATTGGGAGGGAGAGCATATGCTTAATCTGTAGGGGTTCGGCTCGTATGGCAATTTGTCCGGCTTCAGGCTTTGGAGTGGATATGGTGTAATGCGCCTAGCCAGGTTAAAAAGAAAGTTTCGGATTATGGATCAGGTCCTGCAATCCTATATCTTGTGAATCGCTACTGGGTGGTTTGTGCTTCAGAGAGGAAATGGATGGCGAAGAAATTAAGCGCGGGCATCCTGCTCTACCGACAGCAGGAGGGGAACGTACAGGTCTTTCTCGTTCACCCGGGTGGTCCATTTTGGGCGAGGAAGGATGACGGGGCCTGGTCGATTCCGAAAGGGGAACATAGTGATGGCGACGACCCCTTGGCTACGGCAAAGCGAGAGTTTTTCGAGGAAACCGGCTTCGAAGTGACGGGGGTGTGCCATCCACTCTCGTCTCTTAAGCAACCGAGCGGCAAAGTGGTGTCGGCGTGGGCTGTAAAAGGAGACCTGGATGCGGCTGGTATGAAGAGTAATACCTTTGCACTGGAATGGCCGCCTCGTTCTGGAAAGATGCAGGAATTCCCAGAGATTGACCGTGGGGGTTGGTTCGACCTGTCCACCGCCCGGACAAAGCTGCTCCCCGGGCAACGGGGCTTTCTTGTTCAGCTGCAGAAATTTTTGGCAGAGAATCAGGCGGAACAGTGAACTCACCCAGTTTAGCCGTTGCCTCATAGATTCTTAAATTTTCCCACCGGCCGTGGGAGGGGCGTGAAACGGGTCTAACGCCACGAGATTTCCCATGAATATGGACAGAAAATTGTGTATACACAATCCTGCCTCAAACATGAAGGAACCTTATGAAGGAACTGTTGCCAGGCCTCTTCCATTGGCGAATCAAGCATCCCGACATTCACATTGACGTTGATAGCTATTTCGTCTCGGCCCTAGAGCCAGCCTGTCTTATCGATCCGCTACAGCCGCAGGAAGGAGTTGACTGGTTCAGGGAGCGCCAGATTCCCGCGCACATTTATTTAACCAACCGGCTGCATGACCGCCATAGCCAGCAATTCTTGAATGCCTTTGGCGTGACGGTTTGGTGTCACGAGGCCGGCCTGCAGGAATTTGCTGACGGCAGCCTCGAGGTCAAGCCTTTCCGTTTCGGAGACGAATTGCCTGGTGGGGTCCGCGCTCTTCAAGTCGGCGTGCTCTGTCCGGAAGAAACGGGCTTTCTCCTTCCGACTGCCGGGGGTGTGCTCTCAATCGGTGATGCGATTATCCATGAAGACGGGGAACTCGGGTTCGTGCCTGACTCGTTAATTGGGGAGGATCCTGTCGCTATCAAACGAGGACTGAAGATGGCGCTTATGCGGATTTGTGTACAGGAGGTATTCGATCATGTGCTGTTCGCCCACGGAGATCCAATCATCGGCGGAGGCAGAGAGGTGCTAAGGAGGTTCTGCCGACGTTAAGCCGGGAAATTTGATATGCAATCATGTGCAGAGGATTGTCCCTACTTCCCTTGATTGGGGATTTTGGATGAAGAACTGCGGGAATAGATTGATGGGGAAAAGTTACGGAGGCAACAAGAAGTCGTAGGATGACAGATGTTAAAGATACCCAATGCAGGGCAATGTTCATTCCTGCGTATTTAGCCCATGGACAGGTGGATGGGTGTGATCAATCTCTGAGGCATGAAACGGAAGACGATGGGAGGAGTGATAAGTCATAGGGAAAGAGTCCCTATGTGTGGCCCTTTATGTCTCACGTCGTTCCCGTTCCTACGGCATAATCACGACGTCGACAGAGACTGGCAGACTGTCGGCGCCCCGGATGTCTGTGACGCGGAGGATGAATCGGAAGGTTCGTTCTTCTACCACAAACGGGGCCAGGAATTTGGCTTGGGCCGAATAGGGATCAAGAAGCGGAACTTTACTCCCTCGCACCTGTGACCAGTGGTACTGGAGCGAGCCGCCGTCGGGATCGTAACTCGCTAAGCCATTCAAGGTGACTCGTTCTCCTGAAGAGACTCTTTGCATGTTCCCCGGATTCGAAACCGGAGGTTGATTGGGGTCATCGTTGACCTCGACAAGAATGTCCAGTGTGGCTTCTTGATTTCGGTTTTTCACAATGAGCATCGTCTTCCCATTTCCCACCAGGCGAAGCAACCCGTCCTGGTCGACGGTGATGATATGTTCATTGGCGGATTGGTAGGTCGTTCCTGTGGGGTGACGACGCAAGGAACGAGTGACGCCGTCTGAGAATATCCCCATCACCGGCAATTCAAAAGTTTTTCCTAATGAGTCTAATTGATCATACACGCGGACTCCGCCGGCTCGCCCAAATCGAAGAGGTTTATCTGTCTGAAAATCGATTTCCAGGAGTTGAGCATTCGGCTCGATGTGGATCAGGACTTCGTCGAAGATGGCTAAGGATTCATGCTGGGATTGTCTTCCGCCTTGTTCGGCCATTGCAAGCAGCCGATACGTGCCTATCGCCTCCTCGGGTACCAGGATGTTGCCGCCAAAGGGGGGAGTGCTTTTTGCCGTTGCGACAAGGGCCAGCTTTTGTTCGACCAATGCCTTCAGCATGTCTTCATCTTCTCCATACCAATAATAGTTCACTTTGGTGACGCCAGGGAGATTCCCCAATTCCAGTGCGACCGGGATGTGTAGGCCTGCCTGGTGTACGCTGGATGCGTTCGGTTCAATAATCGAAAACGGCCAGGCTGGTTGGAATCCAAACACGAAGACAAGAGAGATCAGGAATCCTAGTGTTGTAAGGGAGATAATCGGACGAGACATTCATGTACCTCTAGAAAAAGAGAATCAGGATTGGCCGTTTGCAGTATACCATTCTCTACCTGGGCAGAGGCAGCTAGGGGGTTCTCTTTCGTATTGTAGACTTGACTCTGCCGCCAGCATCCCTCTTTTCTTGACTCTTGTTCGGGTCCGGTGTGAGGCCGTGATATTACAAGTTGTTGCCGACAGTCTTGTCGCTCATCGTCTATCCTCAATTCCCCAGAGTGTCCCTGATGCAGTCGTATTTACGGCACTGATTCTCTTGGGAGCATTGCCCAATCAAGTCTTGAGTGTGTGTATCGAGGCGTGGACGGACCAGGTATCGCCCTGTTGAGACCCGCCGATTAATTCGACAATGATTTTCCGGGGTCAGCCAAAAATGGTCTCAGGATTAACGATGGTGAGAAGGCGTTTCGGGCCGCTTCCCTAGCCGGTAGTCATTTTTTCTCTCTATCCGTGAACCGCATTGATCCTGTGATTTGAATCCACAAGATATGGTCCTCTATCAGTTGGCGGTGGGTTGAAGTGTTTTACGTACATGGCAAGAGCTGCATGCGAGAAATCGAGATGTTCTAATTTTGGCCCAGGGATTCGTGACGGTCTTAATCTACCGCCTTGCTCTTGCGATGAAACCGTAATACAACATCGGGATCAGGATGAAGGTTTACCGTTGATTCATCTTTTCCTTTATAGGGAAGGGTATTCAACACATGGCGAATGGCCTCCAGTCTGGCCTTCATTTTGCTGTTCGCTTTTACGATAACCCAGGGAGAGTACGAGGTATGCGTCTTACTAAACATTTCTTCTTTGTACATGGTATAGAGGTCCCAATGCTCTTGCGCTTTATCATCAACAGGGCTGATTTTCCATTGTTTTAAGGGGTTAATGGCTCGACTTTTAAACCGGCGTGCTTGTTCGTCTTTGGATATGGAGAACCAAAATTTAATGAGCTCAATGTTGTCTTCGTAGAGCATATGTTCGAATTCGGGAACCTGTTGCATGAACGTCTGGTACTGCGCCTTCGTGCAAAAATTCATGACGGGCTCGACCACCGCCCGGTTGTACCAACTCCGGTCAAAGAAGGCGATTTCCCCGGGATTAGGCAGATGCTTGACGTATCGTTGAAAATACCATTGTCCTTTTTCCACCTCAGTGGGTTTGGGCAGGGCCACCACTCTCATTGAGCGTGGATTAAGGTGTTCGGTAAACCGTCGAATCGCTCCCCCTTTTCCCGCAGCATCACGACCCTCAAAAATAATGGCCACCCGTCGTCCATTGACCTGGACATCTCTCTGTAACTTCACCAATTCAATTTGTAGTTGTCGTAATTCTGTTTCATACTGCAGAGTTCGTAAGGCACTCTTGGCGCTAATGTTTTTTGATTTGAGGAGTTGAAGCAGCCCCTGCTTGGAGGTCAGTCTGATGAGATCTTCTTCTATCAACGTCTGAGGCTCCTGCGGAATTGATACGGGTTTCAGGTTTTTGTTCATGGCCATGGGGCTAATCTTCTCCTCTTAGGTTGTTGTACATGTTTTCATCTCAACATAATGTAGGCAAAAGTCAACGGCCTTCCCCAACTTTGCATGGCCCTGCCAAAGGAAAAGGATAGACCGGCTTCGAAAGAGGCAGCATTCACAGAGCCGTTCTTCTCTTTTGGGAATAACCCTGCTATTCCAGGACAAATACCGTATGAATTCCGTCCTGTTGACCCTCTGGAGAGCGTCTATCCCTCCAATCCTCTGCCTAAATGATGTTGTAAAACAACTCATCAAGAATGCCAAGAAAAAGGTTGGAAGAGGCTAGGCAGACATGCCTAACTCCCTCCCCCCAATGATGTCAACCCTTCAAGAGTCTGAGAATTCTATCCACTGAATTCATTTAAATCTTGTGGGTTCGTTCAATCAGCCTGGCTTGTTGGATTTGTAAAGCTAGAAGAGCGGTCCCTTCTTTAGCGTGTTTCGGAAAGAAGGACGTAAAAACCAGGAATCAGGGAGGAGAACCGTTCTTTCATAATTGTTAATGTGAGTATAGAATTGAGTGTAGGTTCCCTACAAACCAAAAATTGTAATTGAGAGAAGGCAAACAATGAAAGCGTTATGCGCGGTGGATGGGTCAAAATTTTCCATGAGGGCAGTCGAGGCGTTAGGGACCTTGTTTCAGCAATCTCTTCGGGAAGTCATTCTGGTGCATGTGATTGATACCGGTCTTCTGGAGTTGGGCCTCAAGAAAGAGGGGATCGCCACGGGAAAGACCAAGAAGATTCTCACAACATTAAAAGCAGAAGGGAAAAAAGTTCTGAAGGACTCGGAAGCCTATGCCACAAAGGTCTTGAATCAAAAACCAGGAGAGGCATTAGTAAAAATCCGTTCTGTTTTGGTCAAAGGGCATGCCGCGTATTCCCTTGTTAAGGAGGCGGAAAAACGAAACCCCCACCTGATGGTTCTTGGGTCGAGAGGATTTCATGATATGAAAGGGTACTTCATGGGAAGTGTGTCGCGAAAAGTGCTCGGTCATGCACCCTGCCCGGTGTGTATTGTGAAGGATCCTATTCAAACTCCCGTTCAGGTGGTTCTTGCAGTAGATGGCTCCAATGCCTCTACGCGCGCGGCAACCTATCTGAAATCTTGGATTTCTCCCGATGTGGTCTCCGTGCATGTTCTTTCGGTCATTCCCGAAGCCTCCAGGGGTCTAGGCTCAAGTCTCCGTGCAAAACCCTATACAAAGGCCCTGACAGATGCATTTCAAAAACAAGCGCAAGAAACGACGGCCAACGTTCGATCGCTTTTTTTGAAGAGGAAATTCAAGGTCACCTCTGAGGTAGTGCCTGGAAATCCCCGGACAGCCATTTTGGACAGTCTGGTCAATCGTGAGGCTGGTCTCGCCGTGTTGGGCGCGAAGGGCTTAACGGGGCCTGAGCGGTTTCAAATGGGAAGTGTGTCGGAATGGGTAGCCGCATATTCCGGTTGTTCCATTTTGGTTGTACGGCCGCAGAGACGGTAAAGAATTTTTCCCAACGTGGCTGATGCGTATAGCCTGTGTCGACAATCCTTTGTGGCCTGCGGCGTAATACGAGGATGTGTCATGAAAAAAGAAGTTCCTAGCGTTTAAAAGAAA
>JAOUGQ010000435.1 GCA_029865515.1 Nitrospirota bacterium | reverse complement strand
TCAATGCTTTTAGGGAAGTTGAGGATTCATTGATCACCATCACAAAGACTCGCGAACAACGTGAGGCGCAGGAATCACAGGTTGCTTCTCTAAAGTCCGCGTTGAATTTCGCGGACAAACGTTATCGGGGAGGGTTCGCGTCCTACCTGGATGTCTTAACAGCTCAACGGGATCTCTTCCAGGCCGAACTCGGGCTGGTCTCAACCAGACAGCAACATCTCAGTTCCATCGTCCGGTTGTATAAAGCTCTGGGTGGCGGTTGGTCTCCCCCTGAGGAACAGGGGCAACCTGCTTCCTCCCCTTCAGAACCTGGTCCAATGGACCATGAAATGCAGCCTGAACTGAAAAGCTGAGATAGCCGATGCGTGTGTGATGCAAGACAAAGGTTGTTGAATGGAAGTGGCGACAATGGAATTCGAGTGCTGATCGGCTTCCCTGTCCTGGCGTAGCAGCCTCTTTTTGTTCCTCATCACCTCCTCTTGCAACCTCCTGGCGTTCCATGCACAATACCTTTCCGCAATTCTGTCTCATGGGGTAAAAATCGCCGATTGAATTTGTTATACTCTCCGACTTGCCATGGGACCTCTTTAATAGGGGGAAGTGGTTTTCTAGAATCAGATTTTTATGTCGCGCGGTCCTGATTCGGAGGTCTTTCTTTGCCTGATCAGGAGGAGAAGGAATACACAACCATGCAAAGTAAGAATAAAAGATAGGCAAGGTGATGATTCAGTTCAAAAGATCGCATTCAATAAATGGGAGGATCGGGGATGGCAAGTCTTCAGGCTTTGCGCCGTAAAATCGGTTCGGTCAAGAATACGCAAAAGATTACGAAGGCCATGAAGTTGGTGGCTTCATCAAAGCTCCGGCGAGCTCAGCAGCGGATTCTGGCTTTTCGCCCATATGGCCAGGAATTACGTCGTGTCCTCGCCAACCTGAGCGGTCGGGTCAATCCATCTATCCACCCGGTTTTCCAAAAACGCCCCGTCAAGATTGTTCAGGTGAGCGTGGTCTCGAGCGACCGTGGCCTGTGCGGGGGGTTCAATATGAACGTGTTTCGAAAAGCCTTCGAGGTGATCCAGGAATGTGAGGGAAGGGGTGCCCAAGTGACCGTCGGCGTCATTGGCCGAAAAGGGAGCGAATTTTTTCGCCGTCGTCACTGGCCCATTCGCGACCCGAATGTCAACGTGTTTCAGCGGTTAACCTATGAGCATGCTCTTGAAATCGGACTGACCGGGGTAGAAGCGTTTGAACAGGGACTCTTTGATGAGTTGTATATTGTCTATAATGAATTTAAATCTATTATCCAACAGCAGGTGGTTGTGGAAAAACTCCTCCCCATCGAACCCCTGGAAGAATTCGGAGCGGCTGAAACCCAAACCGGAGGCGGGTATCTGTATGAACCCGATCAGGAGGAATTGATTGAGATCCTGCTTCCCAAGTATGCACAGGGCCAGGTATTCCGCATTTTATTGGAATCATCGGCCGCCGAACAATCCGCAAGAATGGCTGCCATGGATGGCGCTACTCGCAACGCCGGCGAGCTCATCAAACAACTCAGCCTCAAATATAATCGGAGCCGTCAGGAGGCCATTACCAAGGAACTGATGGATATTGTGGGCGGAGCAGAAGCCCTGAAATAACCCGTCTTAAAAAAACGGGTTCAGAACAAGCCGGGAAAATCCAAAGAAACAAAAAGTATCCTTCCCTGAGTGGGGGGCCAGGTCTTACATTTGACAAACCCCCTTCCTCCCTTCTTGTCCCTGGCATCCAAGAAAATGCGGGCATGGCTAGACTGCTGCGGATTGCCTTTGCGGGGGCGCTGCATGATATCACCTCACGGGGCAATGCCCGAGAGAATATTTTTATTAGAATGATGAGGATTGCTGCGTCTTCCTGGATCGGCTGACCCGTTCATGCAAACGGCAGTTTGGGGATAACTCCTTATATCCCACCCATTTCCTGATGCTGGAGGATATGAGCCACACGTTCATCGGTTAGCCTTACAGATCGCCCGAAACAGTCACGTATGATCTTCACAGTTGCATATTCTACAGTTTTTTCCCTCGGTCGGTAGCATGTATCTGGAATAATTGCATATCGGATTGGAGGGAGTGGGAATGGTGCCGATACACGATAACGGGCAAAAACCCTGAGGCTGCTCCACCTGGGCACAGATCCTTCGCCGTGGTCTCAGGATGACAATCCGTTTGACTGAACTCGCGAGACCGACGTTTTACTTTCACAAAGTCGGGCATGAGAGACTTGTTTCGTCATCCCTTCCAGGAGGCTGCTGGGATTCATCTCCCTTTTGCCATACCTGCGTGTCTGTGTCAGGGATCCATCTGAATAATTCCCAGGAGAGATTCCCGCCAGAAACAAGCGGGAATGACAACCCCCATCGGTCATCCCCGCCGGTTGTTAGCGGAAATCCATCCCCCCATCTGGCATGCTGAAAAAGACCCGGATGGATTCCCGATTAAAAATGTCGGGAATGACGCACTTTTTCGGTCATCTCCGCAAGTAGTTAGC